>SKHS01000254.1 GCA_007116835.1 Halomonas sp. | reverse complement strand
TACGCTGTCATGCTGGGCGATCAGCGTTCCCAACATACCGCTCAGCACGTCTCCCATGCCACCGCTGGCCATGCCAGGGTTGCCGTAAGGGCACACTACAAGCCCACTGGGGCCAGCAATTAAGCTGCCTGCCCCTTTAAGTATCACGACGCCACCTCGCTCACGCTGCAGTGCCTGCACTGCAGCAGGCCGATCCGCCTGAACCTCTGCTACCGAACAGCCAAGCAGCCTTGCCGCTTCACCAGGATGCGGGGTGAGCACCCAGTTGTCACGACGCACGTCAGGCCAACGGCTGGCTAATAAGTTTAGCGCATCCGCATCGACTACCAACGGCAGTTCTGACTGTAAAGCACTCTGTAACATCGCCTGCCCCCAAGCATCTTGACCAAGGCCAGGCCCAACAACCACCACATCCGCACAGGGCAATAAGCTCGCTTCCGCGCCACCACGCACGCCATGTGCCATTACCTCTGGACAGCGAACTAAACTGGCGGCTACGTGCTCAGGTGCGGTTGCCAAGCTAACTTTACCAGCCCCTAAACGAGCCGCTGCCTGGGAAGCCAGCAGCGCCGCTCCCCCAAACCCCGGCGCACCTCCCATTACCAACACATGCCCCAGGTCTCCCTTGTGGCTAATCCGCGAACGGGGCGCAAAAGCCTCTGCAAGCAGCTCATCATTTAAGCGCCAGGCGGTTGGTGGAATATCAAAAAAAGCCTGCGCCTTAACGCCCAGCGGACGAAAGTCGACGTCTCCTGTATAAGCAGGAGAATCGCCGGTGTGCAAACCAATTTTATCACCGATAAAGGTGACCGTGCAGGCTGCCTTTACAGCGACGCCTAATACAGCGCCAGTATTAGCGGAAATTCCCGATGGAATATCTAGCGCTAAGATGGGCTGGTGAGCAGCATTTATAGCCGCTATAACCTGCCGAACACTCCCTTTGACTTCACCCTCAAGCCCAGTGCCCAATAGCGCATCGACAACCACCTCGCCTGCTAACGTGGTGTTGGGCTGCCACTCCTCCCAGCCGACACCTGCCGCCGTGGCAAGCTCAGCTGCACGCGCAACATCGCCTGTTAATGCCTCACTGGGCTTTAGAGAGATACGCTGCACCTTCAACCCAGATTGCATCGCCAGCGCAGCCAGCACGTGACCATCACCACCGTTATTGCCCCCACCACACAATACCGTGACGCTGCGCGCCTGCGGCCACCGGGAACGAAAACTGTGCCATGCGCTGGAAGCGGCACGTTGCATTAAAGCAAAACTTTCGATGCCACCGACAATCGTGCGTCGATCAAGCTCACGTACTTGGGCCGCTGTATACAGGGGGCGTAGCAAGGAAGTACTCAACGTAGACACGGTCTCTCCTTCGTCTGTGTTTGAGGCCGCTACACATAGCAGCATGTTGTGATGACGGTGAATGCGTTAGCATAGCGCGCTTAATGCGCTACCGTTGATTTACCATGCAACATTCCACCGCTCTTGCACTATCAGATAGTGACCTAACGCGCCTTGCGGACCTAATTAAAACCTGGGGCCGTGAGCTTGGCTTCCAGCAAGTTGGTATTACGGATACCCAGCTTGCAGATCATGAAGCACACCTGAACACCTGGCTTGCAAAGGGCTATCACGGTGAGATGGGCTTTATGGCTAAGCATGGCACTAAACGTACCCGTCCGGAAGAGCTTGAGCCCGGCACCCAGCGGGTAATCAGCGTGCGCTTAGACTACCTGCCCGCTGACGTAGAAAGCACAAAGGTGCTGGGCAAGCCCCACCTTGCCTACGTCTCACGCTACGCGCTGGGGCGTGACTATCATAAATTAATGCGCAAACGATTGGCGCAGCTGGCCAAACAGATCGAGCAAGAAGTCGGCGCGTTTGGTTATCGTGCGTTTGTCGACTCTGCACCTGTGATGGAGCGTGCTTTAGCGCAAAAGGCGGGCCTGGGCTGGTTTGGAAAAAACGCGATGCTACTTAACCCCAAGGCGGGTTCGCTATTTTTCCTCGGCGAGCTGTATACCGACTTGCCGCTTCCAGTAGATACACCATTCACCCAGGAGCACTGCGGCAGCTGCAGCGCTTGCCGCACCGCCTGTCCAACCGGTGCCATTGTGGACGACAAAGTCGTCGACTCCCGAAAGTGTATCTCCTACCTCACCATAGAGTTACATGGAGCCATACCGATTGAGTTTCGCCGCGCTATGGGCAACCGTATTTATGGCTGCGACGACTGTCAGCTAGTGTGCCCCTTTACTCGTTTTACCCGCGCCACCCAAGAGCGTGATTTTGCACCACGTCATGACCTTGACCGCGCTGATCTTATAAGCCTGTTTGCCTGGGGCGAAGATGAGTTTTTGGATAAAACCGCGGGTAGCCCGATTCGCCGGATTGGCTATGAACGCTGGCTGCGCAATCTCGCCGTTGGCCTTGGCAATGCGCCCTGGAGTCCCGCGGTAGAGGCAGCCTTGTGGGCAAGAAGAGCCTACCCAAGCAGTTTAGTGCGTGAGCACGTTACTTGGGCGCTTGAGGAGCAGCGCCTCAAGCGCGGCGCGAACATCGCTACTGACGCCTCTTAACCACTTTTCTTAACCACGCTTCTCAACCGCTCGTCGCAACCACGTTACTCCTCTTCATCGCTGCGCTGGTCAACGCGTAAAAAGGTACGGCGGTAATGTGCCAGCTCGGCAATCGACTCCTTAATATCATCCATCGCTAAATGCACATTGCGCTTTTTAAAACCCGCTAAAGCGCCAGGACTCCAGCGCTTGGCCAGCTCCTTTACGGTCGACACATCCAAATTGCGGTAATGGAAGAACGCCCAAAGATCAGGCATTTCACGCTCTAAAAAGCGCCGATCCTGGTGAATACTATTGCCGCACATGGGCGATGAGCCTGACATCACATAGCGGCGCAGGAACTCGAGCGTTTGCTGCTCAGCCTCGGCGGTGGTCACCGTACTTGCCTTGACACGCGCCACCAGCCCACTCTCCCCGTGGGTTTTTTGATTCCACTCATCCATTTGTGCCAGCTGGCTGTCTGGCTGTTTCACAGCAATCACCGGGCCCTCCGCTACCACGTTTAAATCAGCGTCGGTGATCAGGGTCGCCACCTCGATAATGCGCTCTATGTTGGGATCCAGGCCGGTCATCTCCAGGTCTATCCACACCAGTAAATCATTACGCGGGGTAGCGTTGTCAGCAGTCTGTTCGCTCATTACGTTCATTCCTTGGCCGATACCGCCACTTAATAGGGCGATTTGAGTAAAAGTGTCGCTTATATTGTCCTCACCAGCACCCGATACGGGACAGTAGACTGCCCAGGTGGGTACAATGTCACTATTGTACCGAGCATCAGGTGGTCATGAGCAAACGTAAATTAAGTCGCCAGCAACAGTGGCGAGTCGATAAAGTCCAGGCGGAACGTGCTCAACGTGCTGAAAAGCGCGATGTGAAAGACGCTGAAAAACTTGCCGCAGGCGAATATGGGGCCGAGCAACCCGGCCGAGTAATGGCCCACTTCGGGCGCACGTTAGAGGTGCGCGATGCGAATGGCACGCCCATACGCTGCCATCTTCGCGCCAATTTAGAAGGCTTGGTCACTGGCGACCGGGTGATCTGGCGAGCAGGCCAGGACGGTTCCGGCGTGGTTGTGGCTCGCGAAGAGCGCGACAGCGTGCTTAAGCGCCCAGACCCGCGGGGCCAGTTAAAGCCGGTTGCGGCCAACATCGATCAATTGCTGATCGTATTTGCTGTTGAACCTGCCCCCCACCCCAACCTGATTGACCGCTATCTGGTTGCCGCCGAAGCCACCGGCATTGTCCCCGTGCTAGTGCTGAACAAAACTGATCTGCTGCCAGCTGATGGCGGCAAGCTAGGACAACTGCTTGAGCGCTACCGCTCCCTAGGCTATACCGTGGTTCGCACCACCACGGCCACTGAGACGGGGCTAGATGAGCTGCGCCAGCAGCTTGAAGGGCGAACATCGGTGTTTGTCGGCCAGAGCGGCGTTGGCAAATCATCATTGATTGACCTGCTCCTCCCTGATGAAACCTTGCGCATTGGCGCGCTGTCAGAAGACTCACGTAAAGGCACCCACACCACCACTACCGCTCGGCTTTATACAATGAGCAGTGATGAGGTGACCAACGGCGAACTAATTGACTCCCCCGGCATTCGTGAATTTGGCCTGATCCACCTTGATGAGCAGGAGGTCACCGAAGGGTTTATCGAATTTCACCCCTTTATCGGACACTGTCGCTTCCGTGATTGCCGTCACCGTAATGAGCCGGGCTGCGCTTTACTTGAAGCTGTCGAGGCAGGCAAGATTCACCCAGAACGTTTTGCCAGCTATCGGCGTATTCTGGATAGCTTAAATGCTTAACTATTACTAACCTCATGCTTTGTATGTGAATTATTTTAGTTAATTGCCCCAGTTAATTATTAAGGATAGGGAGCTATCAATGAGCACCGCTAGCCACTCATCGGAAACCAATCTCCTGCCGCTGATTGTTGAGCCAGAGCAGCTTCAAGAGCACCTGGATGATCCACAACTGCTGATTATTGATGTTCCTGCGAATAGCGATAGCTATCGTCTGGGCCATGTACCGGGCGCCATCTACCTTGATTTCCGCTACCTGATGCGCGGCGAAGGGCCAGTGCCTAACGATGTCCCCACCGTTGAGTTCCTTTCGCAGCTGTTTAGCGCACTAGGTCTTACTCGCGATACTCATATAGTCGCTTACGATGATGAGGGCGGTGGCTGGGCGGCACGGCTGCTATGGACATTGGAATTGATCGGCCATACCCGCTACTCCTATTTGAATGGTGGTATTCATGCGTGGAGAGATGCTGGCCTGGAAGAGAGCTCCGAGGCCGTCGCGCCGACGCCCAGCGACTACCACGCTGAGATTCTAAACCCACAGGTCCTAATCACCTGTGACGAAATCAAGCAAAAGCTTGATGATAAGCAGTTCGCCGTATGGGACGCTCGCTCCAAAGGCGAATTCGATGGCGAAAGAGGCAATAACAAGCACCTTGGCCATATACCAGGCGCAGTCAATATGGACTGGCTTGACGTCATGGATCGCCACCGCGCTTTACGTATTCGCGATTACGCCGAGCTCGTCACCGAGCTAGGCGCGCTCGGCCTGACGCCTGAGATGGAAATTGCCACCCACTGCCAAAGCCATCATCGCAGCAGCTTTACATGGCTTGTTGGTAAAGCGTTAGGCTTTAATATGCGCGGTTACGCTGGCTCTTGGGGCGAGTGGGGCAACCGCGACGACACACCGATTGAGAAGTGAACCTACGACAGTGACTCTATCCCAAAAAGCATTTTCTTTACTTCAGTACCCTCTGCCTCACCACGCGCTGTCGCGCTTGACGGGCAAGGTCGCCCAGTGCGATACCCCGTGGGTGAAAGACAGCGTAATTAAGGCATTCATTAAGCGCTTTAACGTGGATATGAGCCAGGCGTTGGAACCCGACCCCACTGCCTACGCCACCTTCAACGACTTCTTCACCCGTGCCTTGAAAGCCGACGCACGCCCGCTGGGTGAAGGCTTACTAAGCCCAGCGGATGGCAACCTTTCCCAGTACGGGCGATTGCAGGCAGGTCAGTTGGTGCAGGCGAAAGGTCATACCTTTTCTGCCCAAACCCTACTGGGAGGCGACAGCACGCTAGCGGAAGAGTTTATGGGCGGCAGTTTTGCGACCGTGTATCTTTCCCCGCGTGATTATCACCGTGTACATATGCCACTCACGGGTACCTTGCGGGAAATGATCTACGTGCCAGGGCGGCTCTTCTCAGTCAATCAAGCCACCGCTAACTACGTGCCAGGGCTGTTTGCTCGTAACGAGCGTTTGGTGTGCATTTTCGATACCGAGCACGGCCCGATGGCGATGGTATTGGTCGGCGCAATGATTGTTGCAGCTATCGAGACGGTCTGGTCAGGCCAGGTCACACCGCTCTCTGGCCACCCACAGCGCATGCGTTTCGGGCAGCCCATCACGCTTGAAAAAGGTGCCGAAATGGGTCGTTTCAAGCTCGGTTCCACGGTCGTGATGTGCTTTGCCAAGCCGGTAGCTTTTGATGACACTCCGCTCGGCTCCAGCGTACAGATGGGCCAAACAGTGGGCACGCCTTAAAGCTAGCAGCAGCCGCTAGCAATTAGGTGTTGAAAAGGTAAGCACGTCTTCCAGGCGTGCTTTACCCAACGCCAGTTGAATCAGACGATCCACTCCCAGCGCCACGCCTGCACTTGCAGGCATTCCGTGTTCAAGTGCCGCCAGCAAACATTCATCACAGTCCACTTCAGGCAGCCCCAAACGGCGGCGCTCGGCGTTATCTTCGCTGAACCGCAGCCGCTGTTCCTCAGCATCGATCAACTCATCATAGCCATTTGCCAGCTCAATACCATTGAGATAAAGCTCAAAACGGGAGGCCATCCACTCGCCGTCCGCATCCTGATGGCGGCGCGCCAAAGCGGCTTGGCTGGCAGGGTAGTCGACTACAACGCTTAACTCGTTTTGACCAAGCGTCGGCTCAATTACCATGCTCATTAACAGGTCAAGACAAGTATCACGACCCTCTTCTGCTAGCGCATGCGCTGGCATTTGGCCACGCTCTGCGGCTAAAGCACGCAAGTTATCTAGGGACGTCGTGAATGGATCAACTGACAAGTAAGTATGAAACAGCTCTCGGTAACGATGATATACCACCGGGCCTGCAAAGCTCGGCAGTATCGTGGCAACCAGGGTAGTGGTTTCATCAATCAGCTCGGCCAAAGAAAACCCTGGCCGATACCACTCAAGCATGGTGAACTCGATATTATGGCGGCTGCCAATTTCACCGTCGCGGAAACTCTTAGCAAGTTGAAAAATCGGCCCACTGCCCGCTGCTAACAAACGTTTCATATGGAACTCAGGCGACGTTTGCAGCCATAGCCTGCGCTGGCCTTTATCGGTGCGCGCTAGTGTAGCAAGCGATACAAGATGCACATCGGTACTACCGCCCTGCCCCAACACTGGTGTTTCTACCTCCAGCACACCGCGCTCAACAAAAAAAGCACGCACGGCGGCCATTAAGCGTGCCCGCTCACGCAGCGTTTCAATACTTGCCGTTGGCTGCCAGTTAGCCGTCATTGACTCTCTCCTAACGTTATAAAGCCACGCGTGTCATCGCGTGGCTTTATAAAACAGTTGCGTTGGCGGCTAACTTACCACCGGACATTCAAACAGCGCTTATGCTCTAGAAACGTTTATGCTCTAGAAACATAGTCACCAGAGCGCGTATCAATTTTCAGCACTTCGCCCTGATTGATAAACAGCGGTACGCGCACCACAGCACCCGATGACAGCGTTGCAGGCTTGGAACCACCCTGGGCAGTATCACCTTTCAAACCTGGGTCAGTCTCAACCACTTCCAGTTCAATGAAGTTGGGCGGCGTCACGGAAATCGCCTTATCGTTCCACAGGGTAATAATATAAGGCACCTGCTCCTTAAGCCATTTTGCAGTATCACCCAAGGCTTTCTTTTCAACAGCGTACTGCTCGAAGGAACCATCGGTCTTCATGAAATACCACATGTCACCATCGGTGTAGAGATATTCCATCTCTAAATCCATGACATCAGCCCCTTCCAGCGAGTCACCAGACTTAAACGTCCGCTCACCGACACGACCGGTCATCAGGTTACGCAGCTTAACGCGGTTAAACGCTTGGCCCTTACCTGGTTTAACCAGCTCGTTCTCAACGATTGAGCAGGGGTCGCCATCGAGCATTACTTTCAGACCGCCTTTGAATTCATTGGTAGAATAGTTCGCCATAATGCCTCTCAATGTTTTATTTCAGTAGCGTAATGCGCGAAGCCACGCTTCGCTAGATCGTTCTTTGAATAAGTGCGCGCATGATAACCCGAAGGAGGACTTTTTTGCAGGAGAACATCATTATTGCTGGTCAGCACACCTCAGGCCAGCCGACTGCCTCATGGCAACAGCAGCTTTCCCGAGCAATCCGCGACCCTGCTGTCCTTTGCCAACGCCTAGGCTTGAGCGATCAGTGGTTAGCCGGTGCAGATGCAGGCCATCAGCTGTTTGAGATCTGTGTGCCTGAAGCATATCTGGCGCGTATCCCCCCCAACGCACCGGATGACCCGCTGCTGCGCCAAGTACTTCCCCTTGGCGATGAAACGCTAACCCAACCCGGTTACGTTACCGACCCCCTTGAAGAAGCCGATCATCAACCCGTGAAAGGGCTGATTCATAAGTATGCAAACCGCGTACTGCTAATCGCCAGTCCCGCCTGCGCGATTAACTGCCGCTACTGTTTTCGTCGTCACTTTCCCTATAGCGAAAGCTCGCCTTCCAGAAGCCAGTGGCATGCCGCGCTTGACTATCTGCAAGCCGACAACACTATTCAGGAAGCCATTCTCTCTGGTGGCGATCCACTGGCTGCCAGCGACCGACAGTTAGCGTGGCTTGTCGAGCAGCTCGACACTATTGTGCATCTTAAGCGGCTGCGCATACACACGCGGCTACCCGTCGTCATACCGGACCGTGTTGATAACGCGTTATTGGATTGGCTCTCAAACACCCGCTTACAAAAAGTAGTCGTACTGCATATCAACCACCCTAACGAAATAGACCAAGCGGTCGTTGATGCCTGTGCACGCTTAAAGCAGGTAGGCGTCACACTGCTAAACCAAAGCGTGTTGCTACGAGGCATCAACGATAACGTTAGCACCCTGGCAGCACTCTCTGAGCGCCTTTTTGACGCGGGGGTGCTGCCTTACTACCTGCATGTGGTCGACCCCGTGCAAGGTGCCGCCCACTTTGATGTCCCCGATTCAGAAGCTAAAACGCTCGTTAGCCAGTTGCTTGAACACTTGCCCGGCTTCTTGATGCCCCGCTTGGTGCGCGAAGTGCCCGGCAGAGCCAGCAAGACACCGCTGTGATACCCACGTTCGCGCCCAATAGCCCCCCAGCAAGGGCGCTTACGACAAAACACACGCGTGCTAAATCAGTGCAATCATCGCCTCTCGCGCACCATGACTAAGCAGTTAACGCGGCAGCACTACTGCCAGGGCGAGCATCAATTCCAGCCAACCTGCTGAAATAAAAAGCATTAAACCTAATCGGCCGCAATTTTGCTTTCTATATATAAGTAACACAGTAGATAGGTAATAAACGGGGTATCGGCTGCGTAGGCTGCCACACAATTGAGTTTCCAATAGATCGCTAGGGTTCCGACGCCATCAATGTTCTGCCCCTGATGGCGTGACTGGTCCAAGAGCAATCGACCTTGCACTTACTGATTGAAAGCAGCAAAGCAAGGTTACACGGCGGGACAAAAGCCCGGGAGGATAAGGTGCAACCATGCGCCGACGCCCCCGAGTTTTTCTTCTAGCCGCTGGAGGCTTCTATGACCCGTCTCTCTCGTATTTCTCTAAAAAACTTACCGTTTGCTTCGCTACCTGCCGCCCTGCTGGCTGCTAGCCTTACCTCTCCGATGACGGTCACGCCCGCCCAGGCTCAAGAGCGCGATGAATTCAGCGTTTGCTGGTCTATTTATGCCGGCTGGATGCCCTGGGCCTATGCCGACGTTGAAGGCGTAGTGGATCGGTGGGCCGACGAATACGGCATAAGTATCGATGTGGTGCAAGTCAACGACTATGTCGAGTCGATCAATCAATTTACCTCGGGTAACGTTGACGGCTGTGCGATGACGAATATGGACGCACTGACGATCCCCTCTGCCAGCGGCGTCGACTCCACCGCACTCATTATTAACGACTACTCAAACGGTAACGATGGCATTGTGCTAAAAGGCAGCGATGACCTCGCTGACATTGAAGGTCGCCGGGTTAACCTTGTCCAGTTTAGCGTTTCCCATTACTTCCTTGCTCGCGCCCTTGAAAGTGTCGGCCTTACCGAACGCGACATTGAAACGGTCAACACGTCAGATGCTGACATTGTGGGGCTGTTTTCCAGCAGCACCACGGAGGCAGCGGCCGCCTGGAACCCGCAGTTAAGCGCTATTGCTGACATGCCTGACAGCCACGTGGTGTATACCTCAGCGGAAATTCCTGGGGAGATTCTCGACATGATGGTCGTCAACACCCAAACCCTGGCGGATAACCCGTCGCTTGGCCATGCACTAGTCGGCGCTTGGTATGAAGTCATGGGCTTGATTGAAGCTGATGATGAACATGCGCTCACCATCATGGCGGATGCGGCAGGCACTAACGTCGAAGGCTACCGGCAACAGCTTGCGGCCACATACCTGTATACCGATCCTGCGGAAGCCATCGAACTCATGGAAAGCCCCGCGTTGCTCGATACGATGGAGCGAGTAGCCGAGTTTAGCTTTACCCATGGCCTACTCGGCGATATGGCACCCAATGCTGGCGTAGTCGGCATTACCACCCCCGCCGGTACCTTTGGCGATGAGAGCAATGTAAAGCTACGCTTTGACCCAAGCTTTACCCAAGCATATCTCGACGCTCAGTAATACGCGTCATGGGAGTGGCGAGCGCCACTCCCTCCGCTCTCATTTTGTGTGGACACCGCCATGAAGCGATTAATTAACCTAACGCCCTCACGGGGTAGCCGCTGGCTCTTAGGCTTACTGCCTTTTTTGCTACTGGCAATGCTCTATATGAGCCTCTCCAACGCAAGACTGGCGGAAAACCCCAACGACCGCCTACTGCCCACGCCTTCAACGATGGCGAGCTCCTTTTACCACTTAGCCACTGCTGAGAACGTTCGCACCGGCCAGATTGTGCTGTGGACAGATACCTTTGCCAGCCTAGAACGCATAGTGATTGGTGTTGGCATCAGTGCATTGATTGGCTTAATCGTGGGCATCTTGAACGGCGGTCTACCCATCGTGCGAGCTAAACTCTCACCCTTGGTCACCGTCGCCTCACTGATTCCGCCGATGGCCATCCTGCCCATTCTGTTTATTGCCTTTGGTACCGGCGAGGCCGCTAAAATTGCGCTGATCGTGATTGGGGTAACGCCCTTTCTTATTCGTGACCTTCAGGGCCACGCTTTACGGCTACCCGATGAACAGTTAATTAAAGCGCAAACTCTGGGTGCCAGTTCCTGGCAGGTGCTGTTAAGAGTGTTACTGCCTCAGCTGACGCCGCGCCTGCTCAACGCGACCCGCTTGGCGCTGGGCACCGCCTGGCTCTTTTTGATCGCCGCCGAAGCGATTGCTGCACAAGAAGGCCTTGGCTACCGCATTTTTCTGGTCCGTCGTTACCTCTCCATGGACGTCATTCTGCCCTACGTAGCGTGGATAACGCTGCTGGCCTTTCTGCTTGACCAACTGCTGGCCTGGGTGTCGCGCCTAGCCTTTCCCTGGTACCACGCAGGTGAAGGAGATAAATCATGAGCCTGCTCGCTGCCAAACGGCTAGAGAAGCACTACGGTAACCATGTGGTGCTCGAAAATCTTAATTTTAGCGTCGAGCCTGGAGAGTTCGTCACCCTGGTCGGTGCCTCTGGCTGCGGGAAAACCACCTTTCTTAAAATGCTGCTGGGCACAGAAGCAACGTCGCGGGGCAGCTTAATGCTGGATGATAAGCCCATTCCCAACGAGCCAGGCCCCGACCGAGGCGTTGTTTTTCAGAAATATTCTGTCTTTCCCCATCTCACCGTGCTTGGCAACGTCATGATTGCCGACGAGCTACACAACGCCAAGTTATTGGGTAAAAGCTTTGGTGCCGCCAAACGCCGCGCTATTGAAAAGGCACGCGCCCGCATCGACGAAGTTGGCCTGAGCCACGCGTTAAACAAATACCCCCACGAGCTTTCCGGCGGTATGCAGCAGCGCTTAGCCATCGCTCAAGCGCTGATGATGCGGCCACGCATTTTATTACTCGATGAACCTTTTGGCGCGCTTGACCCAGGTATTCGCCAGGACATGCACGGGCTCATCAACCGCTTGTGGCAAGAGCAGCAGCTCACGATTTTTATGATCACTCACGACCTTAAAGAAGCCTTTGAACTAGGCACCCGGCTGTGGGTATTCGACAAAACCCGCCACGACCCCCAAGCCCCAGAAGCGTTTGGCGCCACGATTACCTATGACTTGCCTATCTCCCGAGACCGCCCTTCAACCGCTCTCAAAGAAGCGCTGCAACAAGGCGGCCTGCAAACCCACACCCAGGAGACGCTGCTATGAAGAACGACGCTCATTACACCACTGTTTTACCCGGTGGGCATCACTGGTCGCTGCGCCTGCGCCGGGGTACCACGCTCACCCTAACCGCTCAACAGGCCGACAGTAACGTGGGGCTTTTATGCTACAACCCGGAAAACCTGTTGGAACGGCTAAATTTGCCCGACACCTTGAAGTGTCAGCACACCTTTAAGCTTACCCAAGGGCACTGCCTTTACTCGGATATGGGGCGTATTTTTGCCTCTATTACGCAAGACAGCCTGGGTTGGCATGACAGCGTCGGCGGTAACCTGATGCCCCATCATCTGTTAAAGAAGGGCTGGCAACCGGTGAGCTATCAGCAGGCGCACAACGACTGGACCCGCACCGGCTTTGACGCCTTTTTAGTAGAACTCGCCAAGTACGGGCTGGGCCGTCGGGATATGGCCGCCAACCTTAATCTCTTTTCCCGGGTAGAGAGCGACGATGAGGGAAAACTGCGCTATATCAGCGGCCACTGCCAGCCAGGTAGTCGCGTCACGCTGCGCATGGAGATGGACACGCTGGTACTGCTTCACACCTGCCCCCACCCACTTGACCCCAGCGCCAACTACCCCCGTCGCGGTGTAGACATCGCACTCGGCACCGCCGAACCGCCCACAGAAGATGACCCTTGCTACGTGTCACGCCCCGAAAACGCACGCGGCTTTGCCAATAACCGCCTTTACCACCTCGGCCTATAAAGGGGAAACGCCCAATGATTATTGAAAGCACTCTGCGCCCCGAAAACGCCTTAACCCGCACCACGGTCAACGCAGGCGACCATTACATTGGTACCGTGAAGCGCGGCCAAACCCTGCGCATTCTCGACCTAGAAGGCAACCAGGCCGCCGACACGCTATTTTTTAGCGCTGAAGATACCAGCGAGCGCTATAGCGCTATGGACACCGTGCGCGAACAGGGTGCGGTCTACCTCACCGCTGGCACCACACTCATGTCGAGCGAAGGGCGAGGCATGCTAACCATTACCGCCGACACCTGCGGTCGCCACGACACCTTAGGCGGCGCCTGCGCCAGCGAAAGCAATACCGTGCGCTACGATCTGGAAAAACGCCACATGCACTCCTGCCGAGACAACTGGATGCAGGCCATTGCCAACTTTCCAGAATACGGCCTGACCAAGCGGGACATCACTCACAACATCAACTTTTTTATGAACGTGCCCGTTACCGCTGACGGCAAACTGACCTTTGAAGATGGTATCTCCGCCCCAGGCAAATACGTTGAGATGGTCGCTGAGATGGATGTCATTGTGCTGGTCTCCAACTGCCCCCAGCTCAACAACCCCTGCAACGGCTACAACCCCACGCCCATTGAGCTGTTGGTTTGGCAGTAAGCGACTCGCCCTAGGGACGACCCTAGATGGCCAAACAACCTGCGGGACGACCCGCCCTTGTTTGCAGGCAACCTCACATGTTTAGCAAAGTACTTATTGCCAATCGCGGTGCTATTGCCGCACGCATTTTACGCACGCTAAAAGCACTGAATGTTGGCAGCGTGGTGGTTTATGCCGATGCCGACCGCGACGCCCCCTACGTCCACCAGGCCGATGAAGCCTATTCGCTTGGCGCGGGCCCGGCTTGCGATACCTATCTCAACATCGACAAGCTGATCGCCATTGCCAAGCAAAGCGGTGCCCAAGCGGTGCATCCCGGCTATGGTTTTCTGTCTGAAAACACGCGTTTTATTACCGCCTGCGACGACGCTGGGCTAATCTTTTTAGGCCCTACCGCGGAGCAGATTGAGCAGTTCGGTTTAAAGCACCAAGCCCGCGCCATTGCCAAGCAGGCTGGAGTACCGTTGGTACCCGGCTCAGCGCTGCTCTCAAGCATTGACGACGCCCTTAGCAACGCCGAGCAAATTGGCTATCCTGTGATGCTCAAATCCACCGCAGGCGGTGGTGGTATTGGTATGCAGATATGCCAAACCCCCGCCGAACTTGAGCGCGCCTTTGATTCGGTAAAAGGCCTGAGCGAGCGTAACTTTGGCGACGGTGGCGTGTTTCTCGAAGCCTATATTGCTAGTGCCCGCCATCTGGAAGTACAACTCTTCGGTGATGGCAACGGCAGCGTAGTGGCACTTGGCGAGCGGGACTGCTCTACCCAGCGCCGCCATCAAAAGGTACTGGAAGAGTGCCCTGCGCCTAACCTGCCAGAAACAGTGCGCAGCGCACTACACGCTACCGCCGTCACGTTGGGTAAGGCAGTTAATTATCGCAGTGCCGGCACCGTTGAGTTTATCTACGACACCCAGCGCCAGGCCTTCTATTTTCTAGAAGTAAACACCCGGCTCCAAGTGGAGCACGGCGTGACAGAGATGGTGTATGGCATTGATATTGTTGAATGGATGG
>SKHS01000196.1 GCA_007116835.1 Halomonas sp. | reverse complement strand
TTCCGGTGGTGAGCAGCAGATGCTAGCCATGGCGCGAATTTTGCGTACCGGTGCCAGGTTGCTGCTGCTAGACGAAATTACCGAAGGCTTGGCACCGGTTATCGTGCAAAAGCTCGCTGAAGTGCTCATGCAGCTTAAAGAACGAGGCATGACAATCGTATTGGTAGAGCAGAATTTCCGTTTCGCAGCGCCATTAGCAGACCGCCATTTTGTGATGGATCACGGCCAGATCGTTGAGGAAATTAGCGCGGCCCAGCTTCCTTCACGACGAGATCATCTCAATACCATGTTGGGGGTATAACGCCGACTCAAAACAATACTGTTTGATAAACAACACTGCTTGATAAACAACCTTGCTGGATAGCTGGACAAACAATTTTGCTGAACAAGTAACGTTGCTGAACAAAAAAGGCTGGTTAACAGCCTGCGAAGTTGCAACAACATTAAACGCTCAATAAGCATTTCATTAGTACGTCGTAACACAACAACAAAGGCCTTATGGGCCAGGAGACGAACATGACCTTTATCAAAAAAACACTGACCGCCAGCATCGCCGTTGCTGCCGCCACTACAATGGCCATGTCTACCGCCCACGCTGAGATTAGCGATGGTGAAGTGCGGATCGGTTATTTGGCCGATATGTCAGGCACTTATCGTGACCTAGCTGGCCCGGGTGGTCAACGAGCGCTAGAAATGGCTGTGGCTGATTTTGGCGGTAGCGTGAATGGTGCGCCTATCGTTGTCTTCAGCGCCGATGACCGTAACAGTGCCGACGTGGGGGCCAACACGGTACGCGAGTGGATTGATCAACGTAACGTAGACATGGTTGCGGGCTTAGTAGCTTCATCCGTCACGATTGCGGTTACCAGGGTGCTAGAAGAGAACAACGGGCTAGGCATTGTGTCTGGCTCGGCGGCATCCAGTATCACTAATGAACACTGCACGCCCAACCACATTCACTGGGTATATGACACCTATCCGCTAGCGAATGGCACGGCGCAGGCGGTTGTTGAGCAGGGCGGCGATAGTTGGTTCCTGCTAACCGCTGACTATGCCTTTGGTCATGCGCTGGAAGGTGATGTGCGTCGCGTAGTGGAAGAGAGCGGCGGTGAAGTGGTGGGTGGTGTGCGCCATCCATTCCCCACCAGCGATTTCTCTTCCTACATTCTTCAGGCGCAAGGGTCGGGTGCCAAAATTGTCGGCTTAGCAAATGCTGGCGCAGACACCGTTAACGCGATCACCACGGCCAGCCAGTTTGGGCTTGTGCAAAGCGGCCAGCAGTTAGCGGGTTTGTTGATCTTCCTTAACGACGTACACGCGCTAGGTTTGGATGCCACCCAAGGCCTGTTGCTGACAACGGGCTGGTACTGGGACATGGATGAAGAAGCCCGCGAGTGGTCTGAGCGTTACTACGAAGAAATGGGCCGTATGCCGACCATGGTACAAGCCGGTATCTACTCCAGCACCATGCATTACCTGAAAGCCGTAGAAGCTGCGGGTACCGATGATCCTGAAGTGGTTCGCGCGCAAATGGCCGAAATGCCGGTTGAAGACTTTTTTGCCCGCAATGGCATGATTCGTGAAGATGGCCGTATGGTGCACGATATGTACCTAGCCCAGGTGAAAACACCGGAAGAGTCTACCGGTGAGTGGGATCTTTATGAAATCCTCAGCACGATTCCTGCCGAGCAAGCTTATCGTCCTCTCTCTGAAAGCCAGTGCAAGCTGGTGCAAAACTAATCCCTTAAGAAAACAAGCGATTAAACAGCGTTTCTAAAAATAAGCAACACGCAGGGGTGGCAGCAGGCGCTGCCACCCGCTTGGCGGCGAGGAGAGTCATACCATGACGATGATATTCGGCGTGCCATTGGCCGTTTTCATGGGCCAGCTAACGCTTGGGCTTGTGAATGGAGCCTTTTACGCACTGCTTAGTTTGGGCCTGGCGGTCATCTTCGGCCTACTGAAGATCGTCAACTTTGCCCACGGGGCGCAATACATGCTGGGAGCCTTTGCAGCACTGTTAGGTTTTCGCTACCTGGGTATTAACTATTGGCTGGCGCTAATTTTGGTGCCGCTGGTGGTGGGCGGTTTTGGCATGCTGATGGAGCGCTTCTTGCTGCGTCGTATTGCGCATTTAGACCATCTCTATGGGTTACTGCTGACCTTCGGGCTAGCGCTGATTTTTGAAGGCACGCTGGTTAACTTTTTCGGTGTTTCTGGTGCGCGCTATGCAACCCCAGAGGCACTGCAAGGCGGGCTTAACTTAGGCTTTATGTTCTTGCCTACCTACCGCGCTTGGGTGCTGGTGGCGGCATTAGCCATGTGCTTATTCACGTGGTTTATGATTGAGCGCACCCGGTTGGGCGCTTATCTGCGGGCAGGTACTGAGAACTCCCAGCTAATGCAGGCGTTCGGGGTGAACGTACCGCTATTAATTACCTTAACCTACGGGTTTGGCGTAGCGCTGGCCGCGTTTGCAGGCGTGTTGGCCGCGCCGCTCTATCCGGTGTCACCGACCATGGGCTCAAGCCTGCTAATTGTGGTGTTTGCTGTGGTGGTAATCGGCGGTATGGGGTCAATTCTGGGGGCGATTCTCACCGGTCTGGGCATGGGGGTTATTGAAGGTTTGACCAAAGTGTATTACCCCGAGGCATCCAATACGGTGATCTTCCTGGTGATGATCTTGGTGCTCATGTTACGCCCCGCTGGGCTATTCGGTAAGGAGGCTTAACCATGGCAGACTCTCAAGCAATCAAAGCACCATCCGCAGTACAAGAGCGCCAAAAAAGAGCCAATATGCGCCGTAATTTGTTCTATATAGCGCTGATAGCGGTTGGGCTAGTGGCACCTTTTCTGGCCTATCCTGTCTTTTTAATGAAGATTCTCTGTTTTGCGCTATTTGCCTGTGCCTTTAACTTGCTACTGGGGTACGCAGGGCTGCTCTCGTTTGGTCATGCGGCGTTTCTGGCAACCGGCGGTTATGTCACCGGTTACCTGCTGGCCAGTTACCCAGGCTTAACGCCAGAGCTTGGTATTATCGGGGGAACCCTAATGGCCACATTACTTGGGGGGTTGTTCGGTGTGCTCGCCATACGCCGCCAAGGTATCTATTTCGCCATGGTGACCTTGGCGCTGGCGCAGCTGGTGTATTTCATCTTCGTGCAAGCGCCATTTACCGGAGGTGAAGACGGCCTGCACGGCGTGCCGCGCGGCGAGTTGTTTGGGTTTATCAGCCTGCGCAGCAACTTGGCTATGTACTACTTCGTATTTGCGGTCTTTTTATTCGGCTTTTCGCTTATCCAGCGTACCGTACATTCGCCCTTTGGGCAGGTGTTAAAAGCTATCCGTGAAAACGAGCCGCGTGCTGTTTCCCTGGGCTATAACGTAGATGCCTACAAGCTGCTCGCCTTTGTGCTTTCGGCGGCGATTGCAGGGCTGGCAGGCTCTACCAAAACGGTGGTGTTCCAGTTAGCTTCGTTAACCGATGCCCATTGGCACATGTCTGGTGAAGTGATTCTGATGACGCTGTTGGGCGGTGTAGGCACCTTGCTAGGGCCCTTGATGGGGGCCGGGATTGTGGTTAGCTTGCAGCACGTTCTTGCCCAATCGCCGCTAGGTAACTGGGTGAATGTAATACTGGGCATTATCTTTGTGGTCTGTGTACTTAGCTTCCGCAGTGGCATTATTGGCGAACTCGCCAAGATGTATCGCAAAAACTTCAAATAACCGCTTCTGTCCGATGATTGGGTGCCTTAGGGCACCCTTTTTTCTGCCCAAGTAACGCATCTACGCCAAAGGTAGTGAGATAAGCGGTTGCGCAGGCTAGGGTAAAAATATAAGTTAACGTAAACGTCAACATTGCTAATAACGACAAACGCCAACGTCTGGCCGTTCAGTGCCTAACCAAGTGCTGCCAGGTCACGCACGCTGTGGAGATTCACCATGAATTTTGAGTTAAGTGAAGATCAGATCGCCTTTTCCGATATGGCTCGGGCATTCACCCAAAATGAGCTAGAGCCTCACGCCGCGCAGTGGGACGCTGAATCGTTCTTTCCTGTGGATGTTATTCGTAAGGCCGGCGAGCTAGGGTTTTGCTCGCTCTACGCACCAGAAAATGTCGGTGGTCTAGGGCTTTCTCGGCTGGAC
>SKHS01000022.1 GCA_007116835.1 Halomonas sp. | reverse complement strand
CTTACGGCCAGACGCCAGCTTTTTCTTTAGCTCATCCTCTACCAGGATTTCATGCGTGCCTCGCGACAGTAGCGCTAACGCCTGATCCACCTCACTCATTGCCTCTCTCCATGTAATATATGCCGTTATAGGCGTCAGATATTGAATAACTGGCGATGTTACCATGCCCTATCGCGCTGGTTGAGCCTTCACTACGTTTTGGATGAACCGCTTTATGAAAACGCCTCACCTTACATTGCCGTCGTACTATATTGGCTTAATGTCGGGCACCAGCCTGGATGGCATCGATGCCGCCCTGGTTGCAATAGCCCCCGACTCGCCACCTAGGCTCATTGCGACCCACGTGTTGGCGATGCCTCATGCGCTTCATAACCTACTGCTGACCCTGTGCCACGCTGAGCGGGTGAGCTTTGCAGAGCTTGCAGAAGCCGAAAGCGCGTTTTGCAAGCTACAAGCAGATGCCGTAAAAGCACTATTGACCCAAGAGGGCGTCACCGCCGAACAAGTTCACGCCATCGGTAGTCACGGGCAAACGATCGAACATGCCCCGAGCGGCCACCATGGTGGCCCCGCCTATACATTGCAGCTTGATAACCCAAGCCTGCTAGCCGAGTTAACCGGCTGCACCGTGGTGGCTGATTTTCGCCGACGAGACTTAGCCGCAGGTGGACAAGCAGCGCCCCTAGCACCAGCGTTCCACCAAGCCCTGTTTGGTCGCCAAAACGGTGAGCAGCTTGTTTTAAACCTAGGGGGATTTGCCAATTTGACGTGGCTACCCAGCGACACCAACATTTCCGTGATGGGTTTTGATACAGGGCCTGCCAATGTGCTGTTAGATGCTTGGTTTGCAAAGCATCACAATGGACGTTTTGACCTAGATGGTGCGTGGGCGGCTGGCGGGCAAGTTGATCAAGCGTTGCTAAGCCGCCTGCTTAACGAACCATTTTTTCATCAACCGCCACCGCGCAGCACCGGGCGAGAACGCTTTCATTTGGCGTGGTTAGAAAAACAGTTAACGGGCCATGAAATGCCTAACGACGTGCAAGCAACGTTAGCTGAGCTGACCGCGATCAGTGTTGCACAGGGCGTCCAGCAACTGCCGTTAAGCCACAACGACATCACATTAATGGCTTGCGGCGGCGGTGCTAACAACACTTATCTAATGGCAAGGCTCGCGGCGCAGCTGCCCAACGCGATATTTAAATCACCCGCCGACATAGGCTGGCCCGAAGACTGGATTGAGGCAGGCGCTTTTGCGTGGCTTGCCCATCAACGCCTGCATAACCAGCCCGGCAACTTACCTTCCGTTACCGGCGCCAGCGGCCAGCGCGTGCTAGGTGGCATCTACGCCCATTAATTTATATCAGCCTGCTCCATGGCTGATAGATTAAATGCATTATGAACAACTAGCGCTATCAACACGTATTATGGATGACCAATCGGCAAAATAGGGGGCATCCCCATGTATTCTGCTTTGCCGAGAATACCAGCAGTTCGGTAATATCCACCTCTCATTTTCCCGCTGCGGCAAGGTGCTTGAGCATGACAGACATCGCACTCCCCGAGTCACTCGTCCAGGCCCGCGAACGCCTGAGCAACGCGCTAGAAAAGGCGAAGCGCCCGCTCGATAGCGCAACACTACTGGCGGTTAGCAAAACCAAACCTGCATCAATGATCCGCCAAGCATGGCAACACGGCCAGCGCGAATTCGGTGAAAACTACCTGCAAGAAGCACTGGAAAAGCAGGCTGAACTGGCTGATTTAGACGATATTGTGTGGCATTTTATTGGCCCATTGCAGTCGAACAAAACCCGTTCTGCTGCGGAAAACTTTGCCTGGATACATAGCGTTGACCGCTTAAAAATAGCCACGCGCCTTAGCCAGCAGCGCCCGGCACAGTTGCCGCCGCTCAATATTTGTTTACAGGTCAATATTAGCCGCGAACCCTCTAAATCGGGGATCATGCCAGATGAGGTTATGTCGCTGGCCAAAGAGGTCGCCAGCCTACCCAACCTAACGCTGCGTGGACTAATGGCCATCCCGGCACCCGCTAACAGCCTTGAAGAGCAGCGAGTGCCGTTTAGAGCACTAGGGCAGCTTCTAACAGACCTTCAAGCGGCCTTGCCTAACGCACCTATTGATACGCTTTCCATGGGAATGAGCGACGATTTAGAAGCGGCTGTTTTAGAAGGCGCCACGCTGGTACGTTTAGGCACCGCTATTTTTGGCGCACGCACGACGCGCTAGCGCCTTGTATCACTGAGTACGTTATTGAAACGACAACTTACATTACGCGCTGCTGCATGCAGCTATTTGCAACAAAAGGATGCCCTCATGGCGAGCAAGATTACCTTCATTGGCGCAGGCAATATGGCCAGCGCTATTATCGGCGGCCTCATCGATAGCGGTGTGTCTCCTAGCGACATCACGGCCACCGCACCCAACGAAAACGAGTTAGCGCCACTCAAGGCGCGCCTAGGCATTAATACGAATACCGATAACAACGCAGCCATCGCAAACGCCGACGTGGTCGTCCTCGCAGTAAAACCACAAATTATGCGCAGCGTATGTGAAGCGATGCGAGAGACTGTGCAACAGCAGGCACCGCTGATTATTTCCATTGCGGCGGGGCTAGATGCTGCCACTATTGATCAATGGTTAGGCAGTAATAACGCGCTAGTGCGCTGTATGCCCAACACGCCTTCATTGGTCGGCATCGGTGCCAGCGGCCTCTATGCCAACAGCGCGGTTAGCGATGAACAGCGCACACTAGCAACACAGCTTATGGAAGCGGTTGGCATTGTGGAGTGGGTTGAAGAAGAGGGGCTATTAGATGCAGTCACCGCCGTATCAGGTAGCGCACCGGCTTACTTCTTTTTAATGTTTGAAGCGATGGAGGAAGCCGCGGTTAAGCTCGGCCTGCCTGCGGCTACCGCTCGCCGTCTGGCCATTCAAACGGCATTAGGTGCGGCTACCATGGCACAGCGCAGCGATAAAGACCCTGCCACGCTCAAGCAAAATGTCATGTCGCCCGGGGGGACAACCGAGCGGGCTATTCAGCATATGGAAGATGCGCAGTTACGCGCTACCATTGCCGACGCTATGCAGGCCTGCGCCCAGCGTGCAGACGCCATGTCCAAAGAACTTAGCGCAAACTAAATTACGTACTTTCGCAACGGAGACGCAGCAATGGGCAGTCAAGTCGGCAGCGCTGGATTAATGTTAGTCAACACATTAATCAACATTTACTTATTTTTATTGATGCTGCGCTTTTTGCTGCAAGCATCAAGGGCAGACTATTTTAATCCGCTTAGCCAGTCGGTGGTTAAAATTACCCAGCCTGTGGTTGGGCTTTTCCAAGGCTTCTTAGGACCTGTCGCTGGGCGCTTTGACCTTGCAACGCTTGCTGCAGGCTTTGTGCTTAAAGTCGTCAGTATGGTGGCCATTTTCATGGTCGTGGGCGTTGGCATGCCGCCAATGGCAGGGCTGATGATCGCAGGGGTTGCTGCCCTGGCCAACGCCATTCTAAAGATCTACTTCTTTGCTATGATCGTGATGATCATTCTGAGCTGGGTCGCCCCTAATGCTAGCCACCCCGGCGCTCTGCTGGTGATGCAGTTGGTTGAGCCTATCATGGCCCCGGTGCGGAAAGTTATCCCGCCACTTGGCATGATCGATCTATCGCCCATCGTCGTATTTATTGCCATTAATGTGGTGGACGGACTCGTTGTCGGCTCGTTGATCCGCGCTGCGGGCATCTCCGGCGCCCTCGTTGGCCTATAGCATCGTTGCTTTTCTAGGGGCTTATTTGTAACAGGGCTTATTCTTAGCAGGACTTCTTCTTAGCAGGACTCGCGCTTTCGATGCCAGATTCAGACACGCTTGCTTTTGCGGATCGACCGACGGACTCCGTCGGCTTGATCACGCCTCACATCACTAAGTTTGACACGCCGCTCTCTCTTGCCTGTGGCAAGGTGCTGCCTGAGTACGAGCTTATCTACGAAACCTACGGCACGCTGAACGCGGATCGTAGCAATGCCGTGCTGATTTGCCATGCCCTTTCTGGGCACCATCATGCCGCCGGCTACCACAGCGCCGAAGACCGCAAACCCGGCTGGTGGGATGCCCACATTGGCCCCGGAAAGTCTATCGATACCAACCGATTTTTTGTGGTGTCGCTAAATAACCTGGGCGGCTGCCATGGCAGCACAGGGCCAGTGAGCCATAACCCAGCAACGGGCCGCCAGTGGGGCCCAGACTTCCCTATGGTGACGGTTAGTGACTGGGTAGTCAGCCAAGCGCGCCTAGCCGACCACCTAGGCATTGAGCGTTGGGCCGCGGCGGTAGGTGGCAGCTTGGGTGGCATGCAGGTACTGCAGTGGACCATGGTCTACCCTGAGCGCGTCGCCAACGCGGTGGTCATTGCAGCCACTCCCCGGCTTTCCGCACAGAACATTGCCTTTAACGAAGTCGCTCGTCAGGCGATCCGTTCTGACCCTGATTTCTTTGACGGTTGGTACGCAGAGCATGATACCGTGCCTAAACGTGGGCTAAAGCTAGCGCGTATGGTGGGCCATATCACCTACCTGTCAGAAGATGCCATGGGCAGTAAATTTGGCCGCGACTTGCGTAGCAACGATCTGAACTTTGGGTTTGATGTCGAATTCCAGGTGGAATCTTACCTTCGCTATCAAGGTGACACCTTCTCTACCGCCTTCGATGCCAATACCTATTTGTTAATGACCAAAGCGCTTGACTACTTCGACCCCGCCGCCAACCACGCGGGCGACCTAGCTAGCGCCCTTGCGCCAGCCCAATGCCCCTTTTTAATTGTTAGTTTTACGACCGACTGGCGCTTCCCTCCGTCTCGCTCGCGGGAACTGGTCGACGCGCTTACCCGTGCGGGAAAATCCGTTAGCTACGCCAACATCGATTCTCCTCATGGGCACGACGCGTTTTTGCTACCCGAGCCGCGCTACAAAGCACTGTTTGGCGCATTTATGCGTCGCGTTGCCGGCGAGTTGGGAATCGATGAAATGGGTAAAGAGGAAACATCGAATGCGCGCTGACCTTGAACTGATTTATGACTGGGTACCGCAGGGAGCCCACATATTAGACTTAGCCTGCGGTGACGGTGCGCTACTAGAACGCCTTGCTCAGGAAAAAAACGTTACTGGCTATGGTTTAGAGATCGACCCAGACGGCATTACCCAGTGCGTTGCGCGGGGCGTTAATGTAATTGAGCATAATCTGGATGACGGGCTGGGCAGCTTTTGCGACAACAGCTACGACCAAGTCATTATGACCCAGGCACTGCAAGCCCTTCGTCGCCCAGACAAAATGCTCGATGAAATGCTCCGCGTTGCCGAAGAAGGCATTATTACGTTTCCCAATTTCGCCTATTGGCGTCACCGCGTGCATCTTGGACTACGCGGCTATATGCCGGTATCTAAATCCCTGCCCCATGCATGGTATGACACACCAAACATTCACCTGTCCACCTTTAACGACTTCGAACACTTGTGCCGTGAGAAAGGCCTAGTAATCGTTGATCGAGCGGTGGGCGTTGGCGATCACAAAGGGCATTGGACATCCAAATGGTGGCCCAACTTATTTGGCGAAATTGCTATCTTTAGAGTACGTCGCCGCTAGCGCCGCGACATAGATCAAACGCTAAGAGGAGCGCCTCATGTTACGTCACCTGTTGTTAAGCTTAACCTTCGCTGCAGCCCTACTTGGCACTACCAGCGCTAATGCTGAACAGTTTGTCCGCGTCGGTAACTACGATATTCACTACAACGCGATAAGTACGGTTTTTTTAACACCCGAAGTGGCCCAAGCGCATAACGTTCAGCGCAGCGCCAACCGTGGCCTGGTCAATATCAGCGTGCGTGAGCGCTTAGATGACGGCTCAACACGCCCCGTAAGCGCCAGTATACAAGGCCATGTCAGCGGCCTCACTGGCAGCCAGGAGCCACTGAGTTTTCGCACCGTCCACGATGGAGACGCCACCTATTATTTAGCGCCTTTCACCATGCGTCATGATCAAGCGATGCGCTTTGAGCTAGACGTTCGCTATGACCGTAATGAGGCGCCCGAGCCAGTTAACTTCATGCAGCGCTTCTATATCGAGCCCTAAATTCGTACCGGTAGCGCCCGTGCCAAGCGCACGGCTACCGGCGTTTCAGCCTGCCGTTCAAGCAAAATGCCGTAAGCCAGCACTTCTACCCCCGCCGTCATCGCTTCCGCTAGCGCGGCCGCATATACGGCGTCGATATGGGCGGCAGGGGCGACATCGTTGATTCCTTCATGCGCAACGCAAAACAGCAGCACAGCCCTTTTGCCGCGCTGGGCCAGTGCGGTTAACGTATGCAGGTGCTTAGTGCCTCTCGCACTCACTGCGTCCGGAAAATAGCCGTGACCGTCGGCCTCTTTCAGCGTGACCTGCTTGACTTCGATATAGACCGTGCCCTTGTCAGGATCATCGAGACGAAAATCAAGCCGCGCATCGCTAACACTCACCTCCCGCTTAAGCGTTTGGTAGCCGGTCAGCGGTGCAATGTCACCTGCCAAGATAGCGTCTTCCACGATACGATTAGCCCGCCCAGTATTGACCGAGGCCAATGCCAGAGCCCCCGTCGGCTGCGGCAGCTCAATCCACTCCCAGGTCCAGGCGAGTTTGCGCTTAGGGTTATCACTGGGCGACAGCCATACTCGACAACCGGGAACGTTAACCGCTTTCATTGAGCCAGTATTAGGGCAGTGGGCGACGACCTCCTCGCCACTCTCTAGCCGCACATCCGCCAAGAAGCGTTTATAGCGACGCAGCAGCACGCCTGGCACCAGGTTAGGATAGCGTGTCATTGTCGGCTCACAAAGCGAGCGATGCGCATGACCGCTTCTTGCAGCCGCGCAACGTCGTTGGTGAAAGCAATGCGTACATGATGCTCGCCGCCAACCACGGCAAAATCGATCCCTGGGGTGATTGCTACGTTCTCTTCGACCAACAGCTGCTCACAAAACGCCTGGCTATCACGACTGTAGCGAGAAATATCCAACCACAGATAAAACGCCCCCTGGGGCGGCAGATCAGGCGCAAGTCCTAACTGTGCTAACCCATCGAGCAGTACTTGGCGGCGCTGTTTGAGCGTTGCACGGCGGGCTTCAAGGATATCTCGACACTCTGGAGTAAAGGCAGCCAGCGCGGCGTACTGAGACGGCGTCGGAGCCGCCAAAAACACGTTTTGCGCCAGCCTCGTTAAGGGCTCAACCGCATGCTCCGGCGCCACCAGCCAACCCAAGCGCCAGCCGGTCATACCAAAATATTTAGAGAAACTATTAACCACAAACGCCTGGTCGGAAAGCGATGTCGCCGATAGCGGCGCATCGTCGTAATTTAGCCCCTGGTAAATTTCATCAACAATCACATCGCCGCCTTTGGCCGAAACGGTGTTGAAAACCGCTTGTAGGGCACTGGCACTTAACGTATGTCCCGTCGGGTTAGAGGGGGATGCCAGCATCGCTAATCGCGTACGGGCCTGCCAATGCTGCTCGATTAACGGCGCGGTTAACTGCCAACCGCTGTGACGCCCCACGGGCACTGCATCAATGTCTGCGCCAGCTAAAGCCATAAAGTGACGATTGCAGGGGTAGTTAGGGTCGGCCATCAGCACCCGGTCGCCGGTTTCTACCAACAGCTGGCTCGCCAACAGCAATGCGCCAGAGGCACCCGGCGTTACCAGAATACGTGCTGGGTCAACGGTGGCATTGAAGTGTTCGGCATAGTGGCGCGAAATCGCTTCACGCAGCGAAGCCAAGCCCGCGGCGGGTGTATAGCGCGTTTTTCCCGTCGCCAACGCTTGCTGCCCAGCGGCTACAATCGGCGCAGGCGTTGCAAAGTCAGGCTCCCCAACTTCCAGATGAATCACATCGTGACCTTCAGCCTCGCGGGCCTGAGCCATTTCCAACAAATGCATGACACGAAAAGGTGCCACGTGACTCACACGCGAATTCCAGGCCATAACGGCTCCTTCAAACCTAACGGTAATAAAAATATGACGCAGGCCTCATAAGCGACAAGACCATGGTCGAAAAAACACTATTATGCTTGCAACGCACCCAGTTTTCAGCTAAACAAGCATCCCTTTAGCGTGACATCATAGGTGTAATATTTTGATACACGCTCATGGTCGATCTGCAGTCACATACGTAAGGGGCACTCCCATGCCAGTAGCGGAAAAGAAATCGGAAGCGTCCAAGTCCTTCACCCCGTATCAGCCGGCACCGGGTGAAGAGTATATGAACGAGAAGCAGCTCGCGCACTTCCGCCAGCTACTTCTGGACTGGAAACAGGATCTCATGGAAGAGGTGGATCGAACCGTACGCCACCTACAGGAAGACGCTAATAACTACGCCGACCCCGCTGACCGTGCCACTCAGGAAGAGGGGTTCAGCCTCGAACTGCGTACTCGGGATCGCGAGCGCAAGCTACTGAAGAAAATTAATGAAACCATCGAGAAAATCGACGATGACGATTACGGCTTCTGCGAAGCGTGTGGTGTTGAAATCGGCATTCGTCGCCTTGAAGCTCGGCCGACGGCCACGCTATGCGTTGACTGCAAAACGCTGGCAGAACTGAAAGAGAAGCAGCTCGGCGGTTAACCGTTAGCGTTACTAGTGCACTACCTGCTAGTGCACTACCCGGGCACCCTTTAGGTGCCCGTTTTTATTTGTCATGTTACGGAACGGCATCGCGCTACTTCATCGACTTCTCACGCCACATTGACACAGCGTTACTGGTTGCCATGACCCATACCCTTCGCTATCGGGGGCGCTTCGCCCCCACGCCTTCAGGGCCACTGCACCTTGGCTCGCTAGTAGCCGCCCTAGGAAGCTACTTAGACGCCCGCGCGGTGGGCGGCCAATGGCTGGTGCGTATCGAAGATATCGACCCACCCCGCTGCCCTGAAGGCGCTGCTGATACGATTCTGCGTCAGTTAGAAGCATTTGGACTGTATTGGGATGAGGAAGTCCGCTGGCAACATTGCCGCTACGACGCCTATCAACGAGCGTTGGATCAATTAATTATCCAGGGGCTTGCCTACCCTTGTAGCTGTTCGCGCAAGCAGTGGCAGGCATTTTCGGTTTATCCGGGCTGGTGCCGCGAGGGGCTAAGCAGCACGACCAACCCCGTTGCCTGGCGGCTGCGCAGCGATTTAGCCAAGCGCCCAATTGCCTGGCAAGACAGGCTATTTGGATGTCAGCAGTTCGACCCTGAGACATTAGGCGATGTTGTCCTGAAACGTAAAGACAGCCTCTGGGCCTACCAGCTTGCCGTAGTGGTCGATGATGCTGAGCAGGGCATTACTGACATCGTGCGAGGCGTTGACCTACTGGATAACACGCCCTGGCAGCGTCAGCTGCAAACAGCGCTTAACCTACCTACCCCCCGTTACCTTCACCTGCCGCTGGTGGTCTCTAACGATGGCCAAAAGCTCTCCAAGCAGAACAAGGCACCCGCATTGAAGGAGAGTGCTGACGGTATTCGTCAGCAATTATTTCAAGCGCTGCAGTTGCTTGACCAAGCGCCACCCAAGGCACTTGCCCAAGAGCCGCCTGACATACAGCTAAACTGGGCAGTAGCACACTGGTCGCTTGAACATCTTGCCGCTACTGCACACCGCCCCTTTCAGCCAGAGCCTTAATATGTACGTTTACCGAATTATGCTTTTCCTGGTGTTTGGGGGTTACCTGCTCTCGCCGCTGCTGATGAACGGCTGGGGCGACCCAAGCGTTGCTTGGTACCGTCCCTTTGCTATTTGGGGCGGCCTGATTGCCCTCACGCTATGGCTTGAGCAGAAGAGGAAATTGGATGAGCGTTGAGCTTTTTGGGGTACTCCTACTAGGCATGGGCTATCTCGCCTTACTGTTTGGCTGTGGCATGGCCGTCGAGCGTGGCTGGGTACCTGTTCGCGTAACACGACATCCTATTGTGTACACCCTGGCTCTCGGCGTATACGCCAGCGCCTGGGCAATTTATGGCAGCATTGAACTCGCCGCTCAGGCAGGGTTTGGTTATTTGGCGTATTACCTTGGTGCAGCAGGTGCTTTTTTGCTAGCCCCGGTGCTGCTTGTGCCTATTCAGCGCATCACCCGCACTTACCAGCTCTCTTCATTAGCGGATCTGTTTGCGTTTCGCTATCGTTCTCGCTGGGCGGGCACACTTGTTACGCTGATTAGCCTGCTGGCCGTGATGCCGCTGCTTGGCATTCAAGTACAAACCTTAAGCGATGCGGTGTACCTACTTACTGGGAGCCGCTACAGCGCGGGCGTCACGTTACTGTTTTGCGGCGTGATTGCCGCTTGTGCCGTGCACTTTGGGGTACGTCACAACCACCGACACCGCCACGATACGCTGCTTAGCGTGATCGCCTTTGAGTCCATCATCAAACTGCTCGCCATGCTAGCACTTGGCGCTATCGCCTTGTGGTGGGTGTTTGAAGGGCCTCAGGATCTGCAAAATTGGCTAGAAGGCCCTGGTGCTGCCGCCCAAGCCGCCACGCCTAAGCTGGAAGCCCCCCAGTGGCGGACACTGCTGCTGCTATTTTTTGCCGCCGCATTTATGATGCCGCACCTGTTTCAAATTACCTTTGCCGAAAACCTCTCTCGCCACACGCTTCTGCAAGCCAGCTGGACACTGCCACTGTTTTTATTGCTAATGGCGCTGCCCGTGCCGCTCATCTGGTGGGCGACCCAATCAACCAATGAGACTATCCCAGTGGCCGCTTATGCAGTGTTTCTCATGTCAGAGCATTGGTGGGTAGGCGCGCTGGCTTTCATTGGCGGTCTGGCCGCTGCCAGCGGCACGATGATGATGATCGCGCTGGCGCTCTCAGGCATGGTGCTAAACCACGTGGTGTTAGTGGCTCACCCACCGGAAGCGCGCAGCGACCTGTACGGCTGGTTACTGTGGCTAAGGCGTGGCTTGGTTGTCGCTGTCATTGCCTGCGGATGGCTATTTGCTGAAAGCGTTGGCCGCTATCATTCGTTGACCAACCAGGGGCTTGCTGCGTTTGTCGGCATGGCACAGTGCTTACCCGGCATGCTGGCACTACTCTACTGGCCAGGCGCAAACCGCAAAGGCATGGTGGCCGGGCTGATAGGCGGGATCACTATCTGGCTGTGGGGACTGTGGCTACCTTTGCTGTTCGATATCACAATGCCCACCGTGCCGTTTACCCCCTTAATGCCTGCCGATTCGCCGACCTGGTACAACGTCACGCTGATTTCTCTCGCCACCAATATTGTGCTGCTGATCGTGGTGTCACTGTTCACTCGACTTTCGGAAGGCGAACGATCCGCTGCGGAAGCCTGTTCAGTTGATGCGGTTATCCGTTCAAAGCGCTTACCACTAGAAGCCGCGACCGCAGGAGATTTTCCGGCGTATTTAGCCCAAGCGCTTGGGGAAGAAGCCGCTGGCCGTGAGGTCGACCGAGCCCTGAAAGCGCTGAACCTAACGCCCCAAGAGCGCCGCCCCTATGCGCTGCGCCGCCTACGCGACCGCATTCAAGCCAACTTATCCGGCTTAATGGGGCCTTCCGTCGCACGGGATATTGTCGACCGCTACCTGCCCTACCGCCATGATGACGCGCCTGTCACCGATGATATTCATTTTGTTGAAAGCCGCCTGGAAGCGTATCGCTCTCGACTCACAGGACTTGCACGTGAGCTTGACGGATTACGACGCCACCACCGGCAAACCCTGGCTTACTTGCCGGTAGGCTTGTGCGTGTTAGGCGACGACGACGAACTATTAATGTGGAACCAAGCGCTGTCACAACTTTCAGGCATTAGTGGTGAAAGCGTGATTGGTTCGCGGCGTGACAGTCTGCCTGCCCCCTGGCCAAGCTTGCTCGGCAGCGTGCTCAAGACAACTCACACACCGCTGTATAAGCAAGCGGTATCACTGCATGGCAAAGACTACTTTCTCACCCTTCACCAAGCAGTGCTAAGCGGCCATGATAGCCGCGGCGGCAGCGTCATTTTGGTAGAAGACCACACCGAAATGAAATGGTTAGAAGATGAGCTGGTACATGCCGCTCGTTTAGCCTCCATTGGCCAGCTCGCTGCAGGGGTTGCCCATGAAATAGGCAACCCCATTACTGGTATTTCATCGCTGGCACAAAACCTACGTTACGACACCGACGACCCTGCGCTGCTGGAAACCGCTGACCAAATTCAACAGCTAACCCAACGCGTCACCAAAATTGTTAACTCGCTGGTCGGGTTTGCCCATGGTGGACGGCAGACCCTGCCACTGCCCGCATCACCGGTCTCGCTTAAGACCATTAGCGAAGACGCCTTACACTTGATCCACTTAGCTCGCACGGGTGAGGATGTGAACTTTACCAACGCTTGCTCGGATGACATTGTGGTGCGTGGTGACGCTCAGCGTCTTACCCAAGTCATGGTAAATTTACTCAGTAATGCCAAGGATGCCTGCCAGACAGAAGGCAACATCTGCATTGAGGCAGGCCGACAAGCCGGACATGCTTGGTGGCGGGTCACCGATGATGGTCAGGGGATCGACCCCAGCGTCAAGCATCGCCTGTTCGAGCCGTTTACGACCACCAAGCCAGCAGGCGAAGGCACTGGGCTTGGGCTATCGTTGGCGTACCAAATTATCAACGAGCATCAAGGCAAGATAGAGGTTGCTTCACCACCTCCAGGAAAGCCTCGCGGCACTGCCATTACGCTTTGGCTACCGCTTTACCAACAGGATGATCACGCACCCCATGCCCAGGATACTGATTGTTGAAGATGAAGCGATTATTCGCAGCGCATTGAAGCGATTACTCGAACGTCACGACTACACGGTAAGCGAAGCGGCCAGCGCTGAAGAAGCCCGCACGCTGGCACCCAGTGAATTTGACCTTGTCATCAGTGACTTGCGCCTGCCGGGTGACCCAGGCACCGCACTCATTGAGGCGGCTGCGCCCGCGCCGGTACTGATCATGACCAGCTACGCCAGCATGCGCTCGGCCGTCGACGCGCTGAAGCAAGGGGCGGTCGATTACGTCGCTAAGCCATTTGATCACACAGAGCTGTTAGAAACTGTCGAGCGCATCCTGCACAAACGGTCGATGCAGCAAGGCACCCCGCCAGATATTACCGATGAGGGGGGAGGCCGCCAAACCATGATCGGCAACTGCACCGCCATGCAGCAGGTGTATACCCGCATTCGTAAAACAGCCCCCGCAGACGTTACCGTTCTGATTCAAGGAGAATCAGGCACGGGTAAAGAGCTCGTCGCCCGTGCCATTCACCAACAAAGCAAACGCGCAAAAGCACCATTGATTTGCGTAAACTGTGCAGCGATACCGGAAACACTGATTGAATCAGAACTGTTCGGCCACGAAAAAGGGGCTTTTACCGGCGCCAGCGCTGCTCGCACCGGCCTTGTTGAAGCCGCCGACGGCGGCACACTGTTTCTTGATGAAATTGGCGAACTCCCCTTGGATGCCCAGGCGCGGCTGCTGCGCGTACTACAGGAAGGCGAAATCCGCAAAATTGGCTCGGTCGAAACGCGCCATGTGGACGTCCGCCTGATCGCTGCCACCCACAGAGACCTACGCGCGCTGTCAAAAAGCGGAGAGTTCCGGCTTGATCTCTACTATCGTCTCAACGTGATGCAAATTGAGCTGCCACCGCTGCGTGACCGTGAAGAAGACGTCTTAAAAATAGCCGATATTTTGTTAGAAAAAGCTTGTAAGCGCCATGACCGCCAAGGGCTTCGTTTATCACGCGCCTCTCGACAGGACCTCCGCGACTACCCCTGGCCAGGTAATGTGCGGGAACTTGAAAATGCTCTTGAAAGAGGCGTCATTCTCGCTGAAGGACACCTGATCCACCCTGACGATTTAGGCCTGGGTCCGGTTACCAGCCGTCCTCCTTCACCGGCCAATACCTCCTTGGCAGGTGAAGTGTCAACGCCAACAGGGGATGAAGACGACCTTTCCCTTGAGGACTATTTTCAGCATTTTGTGCTGGAGCATCAGGATCAAATGAGCGAAACAGAACTGGCCCAAAAGCTGGGCATTAGTCGCAAAAATTTATGGGAACGCCGCCAGCGCCTAGGCATTCCACGCAAAAAAACCGCCCGCCGCCCCGGTTAGGCGGCGTCAATGGCGGCTCATCACCACCACTCCACCCCATCTCTACGACCAACGTCTAATGGATTGATTTTCATAATAAATATCTAAAAACCACCACCTAATCACTGTTACCTTCCCACACAACGCACCCCAAAAATCCGTTAAAAACAGGTAACACTATTGATAGCCATGCATTTCCTGGCACAGCTAAAAACGCTCAAGATCATGAAATATATAAAATAAATTATGAGTGGCACAGCAAGTGCAATATTACTGGGTAAGAAAAACAAACTGGGCAGCGCGGACGTCACTAACAAAAACAATACGACACCGCCCCAACCTGAGCCACAACAAAAACAACAGGGCCAGGGAGAGATAACAGCACTAACAAAAATAACAGGCTTGAGTCTCACGACTTGCTAGCGCTAAGAAGAATAAGCGCAGCGAATAACAACAACAGCCAGCAAGTGCCCAAAAAGGACGCGACGTACACAAAGAAACTGCAT
>SKHS01000179.1 GCA_007116835.1 Halomonas sp. | reverse complement strand
GCTTACGCGATTGATTCCGCTACCCCTGCTAACACTTCCATTCGACCGATGGGATGGTTACGGGGCGTACTCTACCTCGACATCGTAATCATCATCATCGAAGTCGTCGTCATCTTCATCGTCGTCACGCTTACGGCGACGGCCAAGACGCGCTTCAGTTCGGGCCACCGACTCCTCTTCCATGCGGCGGCGCATTTCCTGCTCGCGAGCATGGGCTTCTTCATCTTCATTTTCCAGGCGCTGCTGCTCAGTCAGCCAGCGATACGCTGCCTGTACCAGCTTGTCAGTGCCGTCGCTGCTGATGGCCGAGATGCGGAATACCGGGCCATCCCAGTTCAGCGCTTGGATAATCGCCTGGGCGCGGGCTTCACGCTCATCTTCCGGCAGCAGATCAAACTTATTCAACACTAACCAACGCGGCCGCTCAGAAAGCGCCGGCGAGAACTGGCCTAGCTCATGAATAATCGCCTGGGCCGCTTCCACGGGGTCCGACTCGTCAAACGGTGCCACGTCCACCACGTGGAACAAAAGGCGTGTACGGGTCAGGTGCTTCAAGAAGCGCAGCCCCAGCCCCGCGCCATCAGAGGCACCTTCAATTAGCCCCGGCACATCAGCCATTACAAAGTGTTCGTGCATACCCAGCTTCACAACACCCAAGTTAGGCACCAGGGTAGTGAACGGATAGTTCGCCACTTTGGGTTTGGCCGCGGATACCGAACGGATCAGCGTCGACTTGCCCGCATTCGGCATGCCCAGCAGGCCCACATCAGCCATTACCTTCATTTCCAGGCGCAGGTTGCGGCGGTCGCCTTCGGTGCCCGGCGTGGTGCGGCGTGGTGCACGGTTGGTCGACGATTTAAAGTGAATATTGCCCAACCCACGACGACCACCTTCGGCTACCAGTACCACCTGACCGATATCAGTGACATCGGCGATCACCTCAAGGGTATCTTCATCGATCACCGTGGTGCCCACCGGCACTTTTACGTGCAGGTCTTCACCGGCTTTACCGCTCATCTGGCGTCCCATGCCGCCCTGGCCGTTTTCAGCTTTGTAAAAACGCTGAAACTTGAAATCAATCAAGGTATTTAGTGAATCGTCACCAATCAAGTAGACGCTGCCACCATGGCCACCATCGCCACCATCGGGGCCACCCTTGGGCACATATTTTTCGCGGCGAAAGCTCAGACAGCCATTGCCGCCTTTACCTGCCTCAACAATAATCGAGGCTTCATCGACGAACTGCATTGGATTCTCCCGGCCGCTTCCGCCGCCCTAACTGCAATATCCCGCCCGTTAATAACAGGCAAAAGGGATTGAAAAGACAAAAAAGCCCCGCCATGGCGGGGCTTTTATTTCGTCATCTTCATTCTGCGCAACAGGTGTTGCTTAGGCAGAAACGATGCTAACGAATTTACGGTTGTTCGGACCTTTAGTCTCGAACTTCACGAAGCCGTCGTTCAGAGCGAACAGCGTGTGATCACGGCCTAGGCCAACGCCAGTGCCTGCGTGGAAACGCGTGCCACGCTGACGAACAATGATGCTACCCGCGCTGGCTGCTTGGCCACCGAAGAGTTTCACACCTAAGCGTTTGGACTCGGAATCGCGACCGTTGCGCGTGGAGCCGGCTGCCTTTTTATGTGCCATTGCAAAATCCTCCTTAAGGGAATCGACTGCTTACGCAGAAATTCCGGTAATTTTGACTTCAGTGAACCACTGACGGTGGCCCTGACGCTTCATGTGATGCTTCCGGCGACGGAACTTGATGATCGTTACTTTATCGCCACGGCCGTGGGAAACGATTTCAGCGGACACTTTGGCACCGCTGACTAAAGGAGCGCCAACGTTGACGTCATCGCCGTCTGCAACCAACAGCACTTCATCAAACTCAATCGTTTCGCCGGTAGCGACTTCGATTTTTTCGAGCTTGAGGGTTTGACCTTCTTGAACGCGGTACTGTTTGCCACCGCTTTTAATAACTGCGTACATGTCGCTCTCCGGACTTGTCGTTAATGCCGATTACGCCCCGCGTAATCAACGCTCATCGCCTTCCGCTCTTATCGACCTGCTGCGAGTGGCGCCCCTTTTGGCAGCCATCTGACAGGGAGCATGATGAGTGGGTCGCGAATTATAGCGACTATCACTGCTTACCACAAGACTACCAGGCATTGTCAATCACACATCGCACCACAAACGCATCCCTCTACCTTGACGCCTTCCAGGCAGCCCCATAGCATGACCCCCACGACCCCACCTCCCGCGATGAACGGAACCCATGACAGCCAACGTCTCTCAAATCCCGCCTGCCAGCCCAACGCCTTCACCGCTGCACGCCGTGGTGGCCGACGACTTTGACGCCGTAAACCGCACCATTGTCGCGCAGCTGAATTCCAAGGTGCCGCTGGTAGAAACCATCGGCCAATATATTATTGAAAGCGGTGGCAAACGCCTGCGCCCTTTGCTCGTGCTGCTGGCGGCGCGATCACTGGGTTATGAGGGCGACAAACACATCACCCTAGCCACGCTAATCGAATTTATGCACACCTCCACGTTGCTGCACGACGATGTGGTCGATGAGTCGCACATGCGACGCGGCAAAAAAACCGCCAACGATGCCTGGGGCAACGCACCATCCGTCTTAGTGGGCGACTTCCTCTATTCGCGCTCGTTTCAAATGATGGTGGACGTAGGATCGATGCGCATTATGGCAATTCTCTCCAGCGCGACCTGTGTCATTGCCGAAGGCGAAGTACTGCAACTCACCAATATCGGCAACCCGAGCATTTCTGAAGCGGATTATTTTGAAACCATTCAAGGTAAAACGGCCATGCTGTTTGAAGCCGCCTCTCACAGCGGTGCCGTGCTGGCCAACGCCACCGCTGAGCAAGAGCGCGCCCTGCAGTACTACGGCCGTTATTTAGGCCTCGCCTTCCAGCTCATCGACGACCTGCTGGATTACCAAGGCGACGCTGAGGCCATGGGCAAAAACGTCGGCGACGACCTGGCAGAAGGCAAACCGACACTACCACTGATTCATGCCATGGAACGCGGCACGCCTGAACAGGCTAAGCTGATCCGCCAAGTGATTCGCAAAGGCGGGCTGGAACAGCTCGACGACGTGCTTGAGATCATCACCGCCACCGGCGCGCTGGAATATACCCGCGCACGCGCCGTTGAGATGGCCGATAAAGCCCTGGCCGAACTGGATGCCCTACCACCCAGCCTCTACCGCGATAGCATGGCAAACATTGCCCGGTTAGCGGTTGATCGCAAAGCATAAAGTATGCGCAACAAAGCAGGGCAGCGCGTAAAAAGGGACTTGAAAAAAACCCTTCGCCTGCGTATGATTCGCTCCGTTGTTAAGCACTGCTCGGCACGTTTTTAACGGCACTGTTTCAACAACCTTCGGAATATAGCTCAGCTTGGTAGAGCGCTGCCTTCGGGAGGCAGAGGTCGTAGGTTCGAATCCTGCTATTCCGACCAAAGAATTCAGTAAAAACGGCCACTTAGCTAAACCAGCAAGTGGCCGTTTTTTGTTGGGCATTGTTGGGTAATCGTTGAGCGCTCGCTAACCTGATGCTGAAAGCCAGTAGTTTGTCGTTACCAGCGCAATGAAAAGAAGGTAACCCGCTACGATACCCACCGTGGCACGGCCACTGCGGCGCCCAATGACCGCCCCACACAGCCCTAAGACCAGCCCCATAAACATAAAACCTAACCCTGCCGTTACCCCAGCTGGCGTAAATCCTGGCGTTAACAATAACGCATATAGGAAAGCACCCAGCCCATAAATCCCCAGTAATGACGCCCACTCTTGGCGGTTAAACATAAACGCTCCGTAATAAAAAGGCTGAACACACTGCTGGTGAGTATGCTGAAACGCTCGAAAAACGTCTACGCGCTGGGCTTGGTGTACTGAACATTTTGCCCAGCCCTTCCCGCCAACAGTTTTAATATCAACAGCGCAAACTGCCGGCCAGTTTCTTCGTTCTCAAGTAGCGGCATACTCAGTTTTTCATGGTCGTTCATCGCGTCTAATACAGCGTCGGTCACGCGTTTAGGAAATAGCCCGTGCATCACTTGGATTTCGTCATGGTGGTTGATCTGGGCCATGACAGCATCATCACGTTCAATGCGGTCGGCAATGCCATTGGC
>SKHS01000241.1 GCA_007116835.1 Halomonas sp. | reverse complement strand
TGAAACAACGGGGGAGAGAGTCAGGGGAGCATTTGAAAGGGCTCGGGAAGCAATCGGTCGACCAGATATCCGTTTTCACGATATGCGACATTGCTATGCTTCATTACTAGCCAGCAAAGGAGAGTCACTAACGAGCATCAGAGATTTGCTAGGGCATTCATCGCTGACTGTAACAAGCCGATATGCCCATGCTGATCCGACAAGATGGGACAGCGTGGTTGCAAGATTGCCGCGCATTAGCAACCAAACGGCAACCAAGCACTAACAAAAACCCGCTCAAATCTCTGTAACCATCTGATTTAAATGGTGGGCCCAGTAGGACTTGAACCTACGACCAAGGGATTATGAGTCCCCTGCTCTAACCAACTGAGCTATAGGCCCGCAAAGCGTGCATATAATAGCGAATGTGTTCGGACGAGGCTACCCCTTGTAGCGCTATCTTGTGGTGATCGCAGCACTTTTTTAGGGGCACTTATTGAAAAGCGTGGGGTCTGGTAGTGAGTTCCTACTGCGGAGACGCGCTGTGAAAGCTTTGATTGCTCTTATCCCGCTATTGTTGGCGGTGCCGGTTCATGCGGATTGGCAGTTAGATCCTGGCCAGTCGCGGGTACAAGCGTCGATTACTCAATTAGATGGCGACGCTCCACAAACCCATCACCATCAGGTGAATAATTTGCAGGGCGACATTTCTGCTGATGGCACCCTGCGCCTGCCGTTGCGTTTGAGCCAAACGGATTTGCTGACTCGCTTTGGTGATTTGCCGCCGTGGGTGGGGTTACTGGCCAATACCACGCTGGTCACGTTGGTTGCGCAAATGCCACCCGAGCGGTTGGATGGCTTAGACATTGGTGAATCCATGGTGGAAACGCTCACCTTTCGGGTACAAACCGATTTGATCAACCAGGAAGAAGCGGTACCGCTGCGCTTTACTCGCGAAGGGCTAAACGAAGTGCGTGTTACCCATGCTGAACCCATGGCGATGGATGGCCGAGCGCTGATGGCTAACAGCACGGTGCGAACCGTGCTGTCGTTGCTAGGCTATCAAGAGATTGACGAGCATGTACCTGTCACCTTGAATGCGCTGCTGGTGAACCGCTAGTACGCTGTCAATCCCTCTCCTTTCAGTGGCTGAGTGTCTCCACATCTCCTGCCTGGGCGGCGCCGGTTTGTACTCGCCACTGGGCAGCATAGTGGCCATCGGCCGCCAGCAGGCTTGCGTGGTTGCCGCGCTCAGCCACTTGGCCTTTCTCAATCACCACGATTTCATCGGCATGCACAATGGTCGAAAGCCGGTGGGCAATCATAATCACCGTGCGGCCATGGGCGATGCGTTTTAGTGAACGCTGAATAGCGGCTTCGGTTTCGTTATCTACCGCGCTAGTGGCTTCATCCAGTACCAGAATCGGCGGGTCTTTAAGCAGCGCCCTGGCCAGCGAAAGCCGCTGACGTTGGCCACCAGAGAGTAACACCCCTCGCTCGCCAACCGGGGTTTCCAACCCTTGGGGCAGCGTTTCAATAAAGCTCCAGGCTTCGGCGGTTTTGGCGGCGTCAATAATCTCGGCCTCCGAGGCATCGGGTTTGCCGTACTCAATGTTGTCGCGAATGCTGCCTTCAAACAGGTACACGTCCTGACTCACCAAACCAATCGCTTGGCGCAGCGAGTGCATGCTGACGTCGTTGATCGGCTGGCCGTCGACCAGTACACGGCCGCTGATGGGGTCGTAGAAACGCAGCAGCAGTTTGATCAGGGTCGATTTGCCGGAACCGGTAGCGCCTACCAGCGCTAGGGTGTTGCCTGCTGGCACGTGGAGATCTATGCCACTCACCCCCACCTGGCTCGCGGCATAGTGGAAGCTCACGGCTTCGAAGCGCACTTCGCCTTTCACGGGCGCAGTGAGAGGCGTTGTACTTTCATCTTTCACCGTAATTGGCACTTCCAATAGGTCAAGAATCCGCTTGGTGCTGGCCATGGCGCGCTCGAACAAGTCGATTACCTGGGCAAGGCCGGTAAGCGGCCACAGCAGGCGTTGGGTAAGGAAAACCAGCACACCGTAAGCGCCGACGTTCAGCGTGCCGTTCAGCGCCATCATGCCGCCGACGGTAAAAGTGGCTAGAAAGCCCGCCAGAATCGCCATACGGATCACAGGTATAAACGCGGAGCTGACCTTTATCGCCCGGCGGTTGGCTTCCAAGTAGGCTTCGCTGGCATCACGCAGGCGCTCGGCTTCCCGCGTTTCGCTGGTAAAGCTTTTAATGGTGGCGATGCCACTCAGGTTATTGGAAAGGCGGCTGGCCAAATCACCCACTTTTTCACGCACATCGCTGTACAGCGGCCCAGCTTTACGTTGGAAGAAGAAGGCACCCCAAATGATCAGTGGGATTGGGGTAAACGCCAGTAAAGCGATAAGCGGTGACAGTACAAAGAACACCGCACCCACCGCCACTACGGTCACGCCCACTTGAATCAGCGAGTTGGCACCGCCGTCTAAAAAGCGTTCCAACTGGTTTACGTCGTCGTTCATGGTGGCGACAAGCTGGCCGGAGCTTTTCGATTCGAAAAACGCCATGTCCAATCGCTGGGCGTGCTCGTAGGTATCCTGGCGCATATCCGCCTGCAGCCGCTGGGCAAGGTTGCGCCAGAGGATCTGGTAGAGGTACTCGAACAGCGACTCCCCCGCCCAAATAAAGAACGTTAGCACCGCAAGAATGGCGATTTGCTGGTGCGGCGTTTCGAAGCCAAGCCTTGCTACAAAGCTGTTTTCCTGGTTCACCACCACATCAATCGCCACACCGATAAGGATTTCCGGAGCGATATCAAACAGTTTGTTGATAATGGAGCAGGTGGTGGCAGCGGCAATCCGCCGCCGATATCCTTTGGCATAGCGCAGCAGCCGCACGAGTGCTTGAAAGCTTTGGCTATGAGCCCCCTGATTTCCTGAAGGGTTAGCGTGAGAATCGGGTGGAGAAGAAGCCACATCGGTTCCTTTTAGACAAGTAGATGGTGGGCAATCTATTACGCTGTGTGACAGCGTGACTTACGCTGGCCGAGCCAAACGGCGCACATTGGCCAGCAAGGGGCTTCCGGTATCGGGGTCAAGCAGCAGCGTGCAGTCTACCTGGTAAAGCTCACGCACTAGCGCGGGCGTGACTACCTCGGCAGGCGCTCCCTGCGCAATAACCTGGCCATCGCGCATGGCTATCAGGTTGTCCGAATAACGGCAGGCACTGGCGAGGTCATGCAATACCATGACTACCGTGCGGCCCTGGCAAGCCAAGTGGCGCACTAACTCAAACACTTCAATCTGGTGGCCTAAGTCTAGCGCAGAGGTCGGCTCATCTAATAGCAGTAGCGGCGTTTGCTGGGCAATAGTCATCGCGATCCAGGCGCGCTGGCGTTGCCCGCCGGAAAGCGCCTCTAACGGCCGGTTGGCCAGGTCTTCCAAACCAGCGGCATCAAGCGCGTACTGCACCACGCGCTGGTCTTCCGCCGACCATTGACGCAGCCAGCCTTGGTGGGGCTGACGGCCAAAGCGAATCAATTCAGTGACGGTTAGCCCTTCCGGAGCCACCGCCTCTTGGGGCAACAGCGCTAGCTGGGTGGCTAACTGACGCGCGGGCAGGCGTTGAATATCCTGACTATCCAGCAGTACCGCACCGCTGTCTGGTTTGTGCAAACGAGCAAGGCCAGAAAGTAGCGTTGATTTACCGCAGCCGTTAGGGCCAACAATGGCAGTAACCTGCCCGCTGGGCAGGCAAACGCCCAGGTCTTCAATCACTCGGCGCTGGCCATAGCTCATGCACAACGCATTGGTGGCAAGCGTTGGTGAAATAGGTGCTGGTGAAAAAGACGAGTTGTTCATGGGCGGCTCCGTTGTGGGCGCATTAATATCCATAGCAGCCAGGGCCCGCCTACCACCGCCGTGACAATGCCAACGGGAATTTCAATCGGTGCCAAGAGAGTGCGCCCAGCAAGGTCGGCCAGCACCATCACCAATGCTCCCGCCAGCGTGGCGGCTAGTATGGGCACCTGGCGGGCGCTGGAAAGCGAACGGGCAATTTCAGGGCCAATCAACGCAACCATGCCCACCGGCCCCGCCACGGCAACCGCAAAGGCAGTGAGCACGACAGATAGCATCAGCACCTGCAGCCTGCGAGCTTTG
>SKHS01000233.1 GCA_007116835.1 Halomonas sp. | reverse complement strand
TATTATCGGTATTGGAACGCTGCTGTTTCTCATTGCGATGCGTCACTACGGCAAACACAGTCTTTGCGCTATCGGCTTGCCTACCCCCATCGCAGACTTAATCACCAAGGCAGGCCCTGTCTTTGCTGTCGTTATCACTACCCTTGCCACTTGGCACTGGCAGTTAGCTGACCACGGCGTTGCCGATGTCGGTACAATTCCCAGCGGCCTGCCAGCGCTGAGCTTTCCATGGGAAGATGCATCGCTGTGGCGAACACTGCTGATGCCTGCGCTATTGATTAGTTTAGTGGGGTTTGTTGAGTCCGTTTCCATGGGGCAGATGCTTGCGGCAAAACGACGCCAGCGCATTTCTCCCAACCAAGAGTTGATAGGCTTGGGGGCGGCTAATATAGCGGCTGGCTTCACCAGCGGTATGCCCGTCACTGGCGGTCTCTCTCGCACTGTTATTAACTATGACGCGGGCGCGCAAACACCAGCCGCTGGCGCTTTTGCCGCCTTAGGCATTGCGCTAGTCACCATGGCTTTCACCGGCTGGCTGTATTACTTGCCAATTGCAACGCTGGCCGCCACCATCACCGTGTCTATTTTGACCCTGGTGGATATTCCTATGTTGCGCCAAACATGGCGCTACTCCCGCAGTGATTTTGCCGCCATGGCGGTGACAATTTTATTAACACTGGTTGAGGGCATAGAAGCCGGTATTATGGGAGGGGTGGCGCTTTCAATTGCGCTGTTTTTATATCGCACCAGCCGACCTCATAGCGCGTTAGTCGGCCGTGTACCGGACACAGAGCATTTTCGCAACATAGAGCGCCACGACGTAGAAACCGTCAGCCATGCTGCCCTGTTGCGCATTGACGAAAGCCTCTATTTCGCTAATGCCCGTTACCTAGAGGATACCGTTTACAACTTGGTCGCCAGCCGCCCTGAACTCGAGCATGTCGTGCTGATTTGTTCGGCCGTTAATTTGATCGATGCGTCCGCACTGGAAAGCCTCGATGCCATTAATGCGCGCTTAAAAGATTCCGATGTGAAGCTACACTTATCTGAGGTGAAGGGGCCTGTGATGGATCAGCTCAAAAAGAGCGATTTCCTGGATGCACTGACGGGGCGTGTGTTTCTCAGTACCTACGCAGCCTGGAGAGAATTTTCGTAAGCGGGCTAATTCAGCTTTAACTAACGCTCGTTTGAATGCATCATGTTAACCTCTCTGTATCGCTAAAAATGATAAGGAGCACGGATGCCAAGCGCGTGGATAACGCATGACAGCGACAACGTATCGCTTCACGGCGAGTGGACGCTTCGTTATTACCGTGACATTAAGGAGGCGTTGCGCCAGCTAGGTGACATTTCCTCGAACAACACGCTAACGCTCAACGGCTTTGAACGACTAGATACCGCAGGGGCGGCGCTTATCGTTGGGCTAATCGGCGTTGAAAAAACCAAACAGCTGACTGAGTCGTCGAAAGATCTGCCTAAAGAGCAGTTAGCGTTGCTGCTTCGCATTGCACAAGCAATGGAGGAGCCTCTTGAGGTAGCGCCTTCCTCGCCACACCGTATTACCGATGCATTAGCCAGCGTTGGTCAACAGGTAACCGCGTTATGGGCGCAACAGCGCCAGCTGCTGGGCTTTGTGGGATTAGTGTTGGCAACGCTGTTTTCTTTACTGTTTCGCCCTCATCGCTGGCGAATCACGGCAACCGTTGCCCATGTTCAACAAAGCGGCCTGAACGCCGTCCCTATTGTTGCCCTGCTAACCTTCATGGTGGGAGCCGTGGTGGCGTTTTTAGGGGCGACAGTACTGCAAGACTTTGGTGCCACGATATACACCATTGACCTAGTCGCCTTCTCATTTCTACGCGAATTTGGCGTGCTATTGGCAGCCATTTTGTTAGCAGGCCGAACGGCGAGTGCCTTTACCGCGCAGCTCGGTGCCATGAAATCCAATGAAGAGATCGATGCCTTGCAAGCACAAGGCCTGGATCCCATTGAGTTGCTGGTACTTCCCCGCGTCATGGCCATGCTGATCAGCCTACCGCTGCTGGCTTTCGTAGGGATGCTAAGCGGCTTAGTTGGCGGGGCAATGGTGGCCACGCTGTCGTTGGATATTTCCATTGGCCAGTTTATGGCAACGCTGCAAAAAGATGTGTCCGTTACGCATTTTTTGGTAGGCCTCAGTAAAGCGCCCGTATTTGCGTTTGTGATTGCTGTTATTGGTTGCCTGGAAGGCTTTAAGGTTAGCGGCAGCGCGCAGTCCGTTGGTGCACACACCACTTCTAGCGTGGTGCAATCAATTTTTATGGTGATTCTTATTGATGCCCTGGCCGCCCTATTCTTTATGGAGATGGGATGGTGACGACAATGCATTCTCACGCTGAACAACATGAACAGCCGGTGATTCAGGTTCAAGGATTAGTTAATCGCTTTGGCTCAGTGGTGGTTCATGAAGCCCTAGACTTAACGTTAAGACGCGGGGAAATTCTTGGTGTCGTAGGCGGCTCTGGAACCGGCAAATCCGTGCTACTACGCAGCATTGTTGGTTTGAAGCGCCCCAATGGCGGTACTATCGATGTGCTGGGCACGCGCCTTAACGAACTCAGTGAAGAGCAACGCAGCCAAGTTGAGCGCCGCTTCGGCGTACTGTTTCAACGTGGAGCTTTATTCAGCTCGCTAAATTTGCAGGAGAATGTCGCCCTCCCGCTGATTGAGCATGCCAAGCTGCCCCGCGAAGACGCTGAATACCTTGCGCGCATTAAATTGTCGCTGGTTGGACTACCAGCTAAAGCGGCGCTGCAGTTTCCAGAATCTCTTTCAGGCGGCATGGTCAAGCGCGCGGCGCTCGCGCGTGCCCTCGCACTCGATCCGGATATTTTGTTTCTCGATGAACCCACGGCAGGTCTTGACCCCATCGGCGCGGCGGCATTCGATCAGCTATTAGTAACACTGCGCGACGCGCTGGGGTTTAGCGTCTTTTTGGTCACCCACGACCTCGATACGCTTTACGCTGCCTGCGACCGAGTCGCGGTACTTTCGCAAAAGCGGGTATTGGTAACGGACACCCTTGAAAATGTTGCCAACACCAACGACGAGTGGATTCAGGAATACTTTAACGGCCCTCGTGGACGCGCTGCCCAACAGTCTGTCGCCCCAACGATTCTCAAGGAGTAATCGCATATGGAAACGCGTGCGCACCACATTTTGATCGGTTTATTTACTTTATTAACAGCGGCCGCAGCACTGCTGTTTGCACTCTGGATGAGCTACGCCTCTGGCGATCGCAACTACCAACCCTATCGCATTCTATTCGAACGCAGCGTAAGCGGGTTATCCGTCGGCAGCAGAGTGCAATATAATGGCATCGAAGTTGGTGATGTCACCGAGCTGACACTTAATCCCAATGATCCTCGTCAGGTCATCGCCAGCATTCAGGTCGACCCAAGTGCGCCCATTAAAACAGACACACGCGCCAAGCTAGCGTTTGCCAGCATTACCGGGAGCATGTCGGTGCAGTTGTATGGCGGCACGCCCGATAGCCCACGCCTATTAGATCAAACCAGTGATGATGTTCCGTTTATTATCGCTGACCCTTCCCCCATTGCCACCCTGTTTGATGAAGGGGAGACAATGATCCAAAACATCAACGCCATTTTGCAAAACGTTAATGAATTATTTGACGATAGCAACCGCGAGCAAGCAGGCAGCATTCTCACTAATATTGTTAAAATCACTGACATGATTGCTTCGCAACAAGCCGCGCTGGATGAAAATATGGTGCTTTTTGGTAATGTATCGCGCCAGGCAACATTGACCCTTGAAAGTATCGATACGCTTACCCAGGAAGCCACCCAACTGCTACAACAAGACGGCAGACAAGTCATGCGCAGCGCTGAAAGTGCCAGCCGCAGTGTCGCAAATGCCGCCCAACGCATGGAGCAGTTAATCAATGATAATGCCGACGCCGTTGATGGCACGCTGCAAGGTGCACAGGATATCGCACCGGCAATCTCAGCCCTTCGCTCTACTCTGACCAATCTTGATCGAATCACTCGCCAGCTCGAAGAGAGCCCGAGAGACTTTTTCCTAGGCCGCGACCAGGTAGAGGAGTTCCGCCCATGACCTTACGCCCCACACTTGCCCTAACGGCTACCGCCTTGTTGTTGGGGGCT
>SKHS01000015.1 GCA_007116835.1 Halomonas sp. | reverse complement strand
GCCGTTCCTGACTGCTCATATAAAAAGCGATGTCCCAGGCGTCTTGGTCACTTAACGAACGTGGCTGACCCAAGGGCATATTGTTGTAAATAAACCCCGCGGCGGTATCCACCCGGACAATACCTGCGCCCCAGTTGTTAGAGCCATCGCCCCAAGGCGGCGGGAATACGTACTGGCCATTTTCATAGTGCCCTGAGCCATCTGCTTGGTGACAAATAGCGCAGTTTTCCTGATATGCCGCCTCGCCTCGTGCGTAATCTGGCGCTTCTGCTGGCTCATCAGGCGCTGGGAAACCACGGCCATAAATAGGCTGACTCGGGTACATTGGAGCGCCGGTAGCCAACCATTGATGATAGGCACTCAACGCGAGCATTTCGTCACTGCCATAGGCTGGCGGCGTGCCATTCATCGAATACGCAAAGCAGCCGGCAATCCGCTCTTCTAAATTATTGACGTGCTGATTCTTGCCTCTAAAATCTGGCAGCGTCACTGCTGCTGCCCATACCGGTGCGCTAAACGGCTGACGCCCTTCACCAAGATGGCAGCTTGAACAGTTCATGTCGTTGTAAACATACTCATCACGTAGCTGCTGAGTATTGGTAAACAAGTCATAGCCGTAGCGAATAACCTTTTTAAGCTCAGGATGAATGTCGGCATCGTCAAGGTCGGCCATGGTCGGTGGAACGTGAACCAGCTCGCCCTCTTTTGGTGCAGGGAAGCCAAGTTCCACAAGCCCTTGGTAGGGGGCATCCTCTGCTTGAGCGGTGTCATTGGCGTCACTAGCAGCGAAGGCACTGACCGCTAACCCCGTGGCTAATGAACAACCCGCTAGCGCTAATACGAGACGCTTTTTATGCAAACTCATTGTGCTGCCTCCCCTTCCTGGCGACCCGCAGACTCGGTGATCGTTTGTGCGGCATACCACGCCGAGACGGCTTGAATATCGTCATCACTCATGCGCTTGGCAATGGCTCCCATTAAGTTTTGAGGGTCATTGCTCCGCTCATCATTTTTCCAGGCATGCAGCTGAGCGCTGAGATAGCCCGCATGCTGGCTGGCAATCTCGGGAAAATCAGCTCCTACCCCCACACCGCCTGGGCCATGGCAGCTTTTACACGACACAATGTAGGCATCCCAGTCGCCTCGCTCCGCTAACTGCTCGCCACGTTGCAAGAGCGCTTCATCGGCATCATCGCCCCCTTGTGCAGGGGTAACAGGCATTTGGCTGTAGTACGCTGCTACGTCAACAATCTGCTGGTCGTTAAGCATATTAGCGAAGGGCATCATCGAGGCACTTTGCCGACGACCTTCTTTAAAGTCGTGCAGTTGCTTAACCATGTAATCCGCATTGAGCCCTGCTAGGCGCGGCCAGGATTCGCCACCGGGTATGTTCATGCCACTGCCGTTGGCTTGATGGCAGGCGGTGCAGGTAGCAGCGGCCGCTTGACCACGCTCGGCATCGCCCTCTAGAGCACTTCCCTCTAGAGCAAACGCAGCGCTGGCCACCATGCTCGCACTGATCAGCAAGCTAAGCTTGCTCCACTGTTTTTGGTTCATATTTCCCCCGACTGCTTGGTCATTATTTTATTGCTTGCTCGTTGTATTGGGCGTCACGGCTATGTTTGCGACATTGGCACGGCGTCGTCTGCGGTTGGAACGGTTAAATGGGCACTAAAGCCACCTGTTGCGCCATTTTCAAAACGAATGGACCCACCAAAACGCGCCACAATCGCAGCCACGATCGCTAAGCCTAGCCCGCTTCCTTGCTGTTTACTGACGCGCCAAAAGCGTTGGGTGAGCTGTTTAAGGGTTGCCTCATCAACGCCCGCCCCTTGGTCATGCACCGTGAAGGTCACACAATGCGGATCAGAACACGTCACTTCTAAGGTAACTACGGCGCAGGTGACCGCAGCGTTACTTGAACCGTGATGCAAGGCGTTATCTACCAGATTACGCAGTGCTGTAATCGCTAACTCCCTTGGCATCGCCACACACACGTTGGGTAGCTGCCCAAGCAGCTGACACTGCTCAGGGGTTGCCGCACTGTCGGCAATGGCATACTCAACGATCTCGGCAACCTGGCTAGACTCTCCGTCATCGAAACGCATTTGCCCCTCAACCCTGGCCAACGTCAGCAGTTGATCTAGCGTGTGCGCCAGACGTACAACCCCTGCTTCTGCGTAGCTGATCGCCTCTTTGGCAGCCGCGCCCTCGGCACGCTGAGCCACCTGAAGGTGCGTTTTAATCGCCGTTAGGGGGGTGCGTAGTTCATGGGCAGCATCGTTGGTAAAGCGCTGCTCGCGGACAATCGTTTGCTGCACCCTGGCGAGCAAGTTGTTCAGGGCATCGATAAGGGGCTTGATCTCTTTTGGTACGCCATAAGTAGACACCGGCGCCAGTGCTTCGGGGTGCCGACTGGCAAGCGATACCCGTAACCGTGCCAACGGTGCCAGCCCACGCCATACGCCCACCCAGAGTGCTATTAAACTGCCCGTTAGTGCGACGATAAATGGCACTACTGCGACTCGAATCACATCATTGAGCAGCATATCCCGCTCATCCATTCGGTCTGCGGTAGTAATCACCAACCCGCCGCGCTCGTAGGTAAACACGCGCCAGGTATTACCCCCTTCCTGGCGGTAAGCATGTCCCCTCTTTCCCGGTGCCAACACGGTCTCCATATTGCCGTGGGTACGGGCAATGATGTCGCCACGGGGGGAGTGAACCTGACACGCCAAACCTTCGATTGGCGGAATCGACAGGGCACGCGTCTGACGCTGTTCCCAGACATCTTCAGGCAGTTGAAGCACTAGCCCTGCCACCATGCGCGCTGACTGGGCAAGACGCTGATCCAGTGTTTCTACAAACTTTTTTTCTAAGTCGTTGAGCAACCAAGCCGCAGCAATTCCCCACAGCAACGCTAATGTCACCCCTAAGGTGAGTAATAAGCGGGCACGTAAACTCATTGCTGCCCCTTATGGGGCGTTCCGGGGATGTGCACAGCCTCAGGCTTACCTAGTCGATAGCCAAGCCCCCGGACGGTCTCAATCACGCCACTGCCCAGCTTGCGACGCAAGTGATGGATATGCACATTCAACGCATTACTTTCTACCTCGTCACTTAACCCATAAAGGCTGTCTTTAAGTTGATCAGCAGAAAGCACGCTGCGTGGCGAATGCAGGAACGCCTCTAAAAGCACCAGCTCACGACGCGATAGCATGATCACTTGTCCTGACACCTTCACTTCGCGAGCATTGGGGTCTAGCGTCAGCGCCCCGTGTATGGTCAACCCTTGACTACGTCCGGACACTCGCCTGAGCAGCGCATGCAGACGAGCCACCAGTTCGTCAAGATCAAAGGGTTTCACCAAATAATCATCGGCCCCACACTGCAAACCATCAACGCGGTCACGCACCGCATCACGAGCGGTCAATATTAGCACCGGCGTGGCAATTCCCTGGTCTCGCCATGCTTGCAGCAGCTGCATGCCGTCGCCGTCGGGCAGTCCACGATCAAGTATCACCAGGTCGCTTGCCACGGACTGCATCGCTTGGCGAGCCGCAGCAATGGAAGACACATGATCAACAACGAAGTCGTAGATCATTAGGCCGGCGCGTATTCCTGAGGCGACAAGTGGATCATCTTCAACGAGCAAGACGTGCATAACGGTTTCCTTTTGTTACCAACAGCATGGCAAATGCACATTAACCCAACGTTAAGCGGGCGCATCCGTTACATGAGCCTGATCAAAAAAATCGCCCTTGCTTTCACAAGCAAGGGCGATAGCAGATAGCAACTAACAAGCAGGCGCACGTTACGAACTAAGGCGCCTTGCGATAAACCAACCTGCGACCATTGCTACTAGCATGGCTAATAACGGCACTGTTAGCCCACCTATCGAAGCGATGGCTGGCCCCGGGCAATAGCCAGACAGGCCCCAGCCAATCCCAAATAGGGCCGCACCGCCTAGTAGTTTAGCGTCCAGCTCCTGCTTGCTGGGCAGCTGAAATCCACCGGCAAACAAAGGCTTCCCCCGGGCGAACACCAGACGAAAGCCAATAAAGGTAGTGACGACCGCTCCTCCTAGCACAAACATCAAGGTAGGATCCCATGCGCCTGCAATATCTAAGAACCCAAGCACCCGAGCAGGATCTGTCATACCTGAAATCGCAAGCCCTAAGCCAAACAGTAGTCCGGCTACGTATCCAGCGGCCGTTTTGACACCAGCGCCACTCATACTTTTTAGACTCATACCCCACCCCCGATGACATGGCGCATCACATACACAGTGGCAATTGCTACCACGAGGAACACGCCAGTGGCTGCCATCGAGCGAGCTGACAAGCGCGCCAAGCCACACACGCCATGGCCACTGGTGCAGCCACTGCCAAGACCTGTTCCTACACCCACTAACAACCCAGCTAGTAACATCAACGGCACGCCCCCTGCAGGGCTGCCAATCACAGCGCCAGGGGCATTAGCAACATTGCCAAGCCCTCCGCCTAATGCCATTACCAGTAGTGGGCCACTCACCAAGCCCACTAAAAAAGCGACCCGCCATGCGCTGTCACCGGCTGGTCGAAGGGTGATGAGGTTGCCAATAATGCCGCTAATGCCAGCAATGCGACCCATTGCGCCCATCAACCATACGGCTGATAGACCAATCAACACACCGCCCACGAGCCCTTGCAGGCTTGCTATCCAGTCCACGGATTACTCCTTGAGTTACCAGTGTTAATGCTTGGTTTTACAGGTTGAAATACCCACTAGAGGGTAAAGCGGGCAAAAATTGAACAGTCCTGTCGCCAAAGGCACGATACCCACCCAGCCCCATGCGCCAACGGTGCCGGTCAGCGCCAACACAATAAGCAGAAGCCCTACAACAATGCGCGCCACTTTATCGATACCACCTACGTTTGCTTTCATTTTCTACTCCTGATGCATCTCAGTTAATGTAAGACGGGTTAAAAGTGATTGATGGGGACTTTCAGGTAGACAACGCCATTGTCTTCAGCAGGCGGCATATCACCTGCGCGCATATTGACCTGAACCGAAGGAATAATGAGTTTTGGCATATCAAGCGTGGCATCGCGCTCGGTGCGCATTTTCACGAAGGCGTCTTCAGAAATGCCTTCATGCACATGAACGTTGGCTTGCCGTTGCTCTTCGACACTGGTTTCGTGCTGATAAGCGTCACGCCCAGGCGCTTTGTAGTCGTGGCACAAAAACAGTCGTGTTTGCGTCGGTAGCGCCAGCACTTTTTGAATAGAGCGATACAGCGTTCGGGCATCCCCGCCAGGAAAATCACAGCGTGCGGTGCCGTAATCCGGCATAAACAACGTGTCACCAACGAAGGCGGCGTCACCGACAACGTACGTTAAACAAGCGGGGGTATGACCAGGCGTGTGCAGCACTCGGCCTTGCAGGTTACCAATGGCGAAGGTATCACCTTCATTGAACAGCGCATCGAACTGACTACCATCACGGGCAAACTCAGTGCCTGCGTTAAACGCCTTACCAAATATTTCTTGCACATCAATAATGTGTGCACCAATACCCGTGCTACCGCCTAGCTGCTCGTGTAAGTACGGCGCTGCGGATAGATGGTCTGCATGTACGTGGGTTTCTAAAATCCAAGCCACCTCAAGGTGGTGTTTGCGAATAAAGGCGATGATCTCATCTGCCGAACGGACATCTGTACGCCCTGCGGCATAATCAAAATCCAGCACTGAGTCTACGATAGCGCAGGCATGACTATCTGGATCCTGCACCACATAACTAAACGTGTTAGTTGGCTCATCAAAGAAGTGAGTAACGATCGGGCGTTGCATGCTATGCCTCCAGCTAATGGCAAGTATTAATGCTGCTATGCCTCCATCATAGACCATAAATGGTTATATGTTTATACTTCTTTGGAATTTAAAACCGTTTCTTGAGCATGGTCAAGATGGCTTTCTGCTGGAGCAACGGAGCGCTGCGCCGACAGCCCCCAACGTGAGCGGCCCACGAACAGGCCTGCCAAGTCATCACGAGGGGGTATTCGGGTATTCGAGAACATTGAGGAAAACGTTAACAAGGGCTTAGAGAAGAGCTTTGAGAAGGGCTTTGAGAAGGTCAGTGAAAAAAGCCGTCAGCACCTCGCCTTCTTGAGGTGCTGCTGTAGGAGCGACTGCTATACCTTACCTTGATTATCCAACTCTACCGCTTCGTGCATGCGTGCTAGCACATCCGGCACAGCCGCCTGCACACGGTTCCAGCTAGGAATAAACGGACGTTCGCGGGGGTTATCTAAAAACAGGTTGCCCGCTTCTAGTAAGTTACTGGCAAATAACTCCACCGCCTGCTCTTCACAGTGGCGATCTAAACTTAGCCCATTCATCGTCGCATCGTGGTCGTAGGCTTCGATGAGGTCTAAGGCTAAACGATAGTAGGTTGCCTTCAGCGTACGGAAGTCTTCCGTGCTAAAGCTGACCCCTTGCGTGGCTAACTTACGATAGAGCGCTTTGGCAATATCTAGGCTCATGCGATTCAAGCCACTGTTAGCATCTTCTTCGCTAACGGGCTGGTGCTTATGGTCGTAGGCATCGGCAATATCTACCTGGCACAGCTGGCGATGGGAGTAATTACGCTGTAGTTCTGACAACACGCCGATTTCCAATCCCCAGTCTGCAGGAATGCGGATACCTTCTAACACATCGCTGCGCATGGCGAACTCGCCCGATAAGGGGTAGCGGAAGCTGTCTAAGTAATCCAGATAAGGTAGCGGACCGCAGACGGTCTTTAAGGCACGTATCAGCGGCGTTACCATGAGCCTGGAGACACGGCCGTTGAGCTTACCTTCGGCAATACGCGGGTAGTACCCTTTACAAAAACTATAGTTAAAGCGGGGGTGCGCCACGGGGTACATCAAGCGCGCTAACAAACTACGGTCATAGGTAAGAATATCGCAGTCGTGCAGCCCTACTACCGTTGAGCGACCTGAGCTGAGCACGTAGCCTGCACAATACCAAACGTTTCTTCCTTTGCCTGGCTCTAGCGCACCCAAACCATGGCTTTCCAACTCTTCATCTAGCGCTCTTAAGCGCGGGCCATCGTTCCATAGAATGCGAGTGTGCTGTGGCAGGCGTGAAAAGAACTCCCGTGCATATAAAAACTGGTCGCGATCTGCTCGGTCTAAGCCGATCACAATCTCATTCAGATAAGGTACTTTGACTAACTCATCAACAATCGCCGACAGCGCAGGCCCTTCAAGCTCTGAAAACAGAGACGGTAATATCAGCCCCATCGGACGACGCTTGGAAAACTGGCAAAGCTCTTGCTCAAGCGCATCAACCGGACGACGCGTTAAGTTGTGAAAATCGGTAATCACACCATTTTGATGGAAATCACTCATACGCTGGTCTCCCGTGGCTTGTCAGCTGTCACAGCGGCTGCCTTCGCTGGCGTCGTTTCTAGACGCCCATCATCTCGCCCCCACCAGTGGGCTACCCCCTCGGCCCAGCCTTTTGGCCCTGTGGCACTCGTCCGATACAGCGAGCTGTTTTGCGGCTCTACCTTAAGTTCATGACAACCGCGAATAACCACGGCCTGGTTAACCGTTTCCAGCATGGTGATATCGTTAGGGCCATCGCCCAACCCTAACGAAAGCGGCGGACTTCCCCGCAGCGCAGTAAAGCGTTTAATAAGCCACTCTACTGCACCGCCTTTATCCGATAAGCGCCCCATCACATGCCAAAAACGCCCTCCCTGAGTGAGTTCAAGGCCATCCCCTTCTAGCGCAATACGAAATGTTTCAAGGGCAGCTGCATCGTCTTGCCAAATAAGCGGTTCACTCCCCTCCCGCTGCCGCGCCGCTTTCGCACGCACTTCATCTAACCCGGTTAACGCCATCACTTGCTGAATACTCATCTCCCCCATCCGCGTAAAGCGAACGCCAAGACGCTGCTGCCACACCTTTAAACGCGCTTTAATAAAGCCGATATCAACACCCGTATGTTTGATGACAACACCGTCACGGCCACTGCCGGGGCGGTCTAAACGCGCGTGGCACCAGCCAGGCGGCAGGCCAATGACAGCACCGTTTTCAGCGATAAAAGGAGTGGCTGTTAGCCCAAGAGCTTCACGCAAAGGAATAAGTTCAGCGCGGGTTTTGCTGGTGACCGGTACCACCGGCACGCCCAATTGTTTAAGGCGCGCAAGCCAGGGTTTGGCAGGCGAAAAATCGTAGCTGTGGTGATCCAAAAGCGAGCCATCTAAATCAGTGACCACTAAACGAGGTTGAAGCGCTGGGTCCATACCGCTTGGCAGCAGCGCAGCGCTGGGCAATGCAGTACACGTGAGTTCGGCCATGGCACCACCTTTTGCAATCTTAGATTCAATCTAAAAACGTGCTCTCAACACATGTTCTTAAAAGCATGATCGTAAAAACCTAGCCTTAAAAACCTAACCTTAAAAACCTGGCTTTAAAAACTGGGCTTTAAAAAACTAGCTTCAGCTCGCTAATCTTCAACACTATCTTGCACGACGCTATACAAGAAAAGAACATTGCAGAATGTGTGCCAAAATTTATTTATCTATAAAAATCAGTGCTTTATCCATATTAAATAGCGTTAAAAAGCGGAAGCACCAAAAAGAGGCAGCAACTTTGCACCAAAGCGGCGCACCCACGGAATAAAAAATTTGCACAAGGGCTTGGCAAAAGCTCATAAATAGCTATACTCAAATTGTACCCACTGACAACCTTGTACACCCCCTCACCTGATGTCAGTGGGCTGCAGTGAGCCAAGCCCTTTCATGCCCGCCTCCCCTGGCGGGTTTTTTTTTGGCTTTTTTCGTTATTCCACGTGAATAACGACTTCGACACGTCGGTTACGTGCTCGTCCATCCTCAGTACTGTTGTCATCAAGAGGCTGCGTAGCCGCTAACCCGACTGCTCGCAAGCGCTCGGGCGCAACGCCTGCCGCTTCCAGTGACTCGACTATTGCAATGGCCCGGGCGCTTGATAGCGCCCAGTTTGATGAGAACTCGGGCGTATTAATGGGCTGGCTGTCGGAGTGTCCTTCTACCCACACCTCACCATCAAAACGCTGGATCGTCTCCATTAATGATCCGATTAACACCGAACCACCTTCTGTCAGGTCAGCACCGGCAGAGGGAAACAGCAGGCGATCCTGAACGCGCAAGCTGATGCCTTCAGCCACCCGTGAAACTTCGACCCCTTCGAGGTTAGGTAGATACGTCGACGCTTCTACCCGCTCAGACAGCCCCGCATCAAGGGCTAGCGCACTATTAATCGCCGCATCAGACACTTCTTGTACGTTGACAGGGGGGCGATCGGTCAGCAGCACCATGTAATTCGCTAAAGGTGATACTGCCTGGCGATCCTCGGTTGGCAGTAACAACCGTGGTAGCATCACATCAACTGACGCCACTTGGTCATCCTCCGCTGGACGCTCTGCAACACGAGCCAGCAGTGGCGGCGGCGCGCTAGCCACTTCACGACGCTTCGGCAGCCCCGCCACCCCCAATGCAGCGCTGATGGCAAACGGGCTAAGCACCACCCCACCAAGAGGAGGTGCGAGAACGTCGCGCGACTGGCGAAAATCAACCAGCGTAACGGGTAGCGGTATCTCAAGCGCCGGTAACGCGTCATAGCGATACTCATCTGGCTCAGCCTGCTGCGACCAGGATGGGCTAGTCACGCCAGCAGCAGCGATAATAATCACAAACAATGCCACCAGCAGCGTCATAATATCGATATAGCTAATCATCCAAGCGCTGTTGCTATCGTCTTCTGGATAAGCCGTTAGCAATGAATCATGGCGTGGACCAGCGCGGTGATCTTCAAGCATGGGTGTTATCACTCATTCAAGTTTTTAACCTCGTGGCCGATCTAAGGTAAGCGTGGCAAACTAGTCTATCAAAAGCCGTTTCGTAGCGATAAGGAACTACCAGGTGCGCATTCGTCCTATGTCATCACCCACTGTCCGATTATTTCGTCCTGCCTGCATTGGACTTGCTAGCCTGATTCTAAGCGGCTGCTTCTATGCCAACACGTCGCAGGCGCCAATTGCGACAACTTATCCCTACACGGAACAGCAGCGTATGCAGGCCGCCCAACACTGGGAAGTTCTGGCTCAGCATGAAGCAGAAGGCATTCTGCGCAGTGAACGAGTCCGTTTTAGGGATCTACACATCCCAGCGCAGGAGCACACGTTTGAACATGCCTACCGAGGGGGCGAGTTTGAACGTGGCTTTCGTACATTACTCACCAGCGAGCTGGTCTCGCGCGGCGGAAGCGTGATTACCCAGCCACAGCTGCGTGGCGCCACCGTCAATATTGATGTTGAAGTGGTAGAACACCGCGACCGAGGTTACGTACGCCCCCCCTTTGGTACCTACACGGCACTTGCCAGCGGCATTGCGGTTGCCAACCTGTCGCTTAGTAACTGGAGCCGCCCCGTTTTAGGGTTAATTCCTGCGGGAATACTAGCAGACACAACCAACGGTAGCTGGACCCATGTGGGTAATGAAGAAATTATCGTCACTACTCAAATTGTTGATGAGGACCGCATTCTCTATTCGTCTTCCAACATTTACTACATTAACGCGGGAGACCGACGCCATTATGCTCCGCATCGCGTGCCCCAAGCACCAACAATACCGTCTGTTTCTATCACCGATACGTGGTAATCAAATGCGTTCACCTTTTTCGTTGACGTCTTCGTCTGTGCTACCCCGGCTGGCCACTGGCACCCGTGTGTTCTTTCTTATTGTCATGATGCTCTCACTGTCGGGCTGCGCCACGCTAGGTGGTAACAGTAACGCACGCAGTCCAGAGCCGAAGCCGGACCTTTCCGAGCTAGCCCACGCAGCCGCCGCTCAAATGATCGCCAGCAACCCCGACGTTACTCGCTATAACCCAATGATTGCAGCAACCTTTGTGAGCATTGATAACCTTAGCCAGTCATCTACTTTCGGCCGCATTAGCTCAGAAATTATGGCCTCTGCCTTAGCCCAGCAAGGCATGCAGGTGCGCGAAGTCAAAATGCGTGACAGCATGTTTATTGAAGAGAGCGTAGGCGAGTTAATTCTATCTCGCCAAGTGCAGCGCCTTAGCGCCCAGCATAACGCGCGCTCTATTTTGATGGGCACCTACGCCCAAGGACAGGACTACCTCTACGTTAGCGCCCGCGTCGTACGCGTTGGCGACGCAATGGTATTAGGCAGCGCAGACTTCAAACTAGCGCTGGATAACAACCTGCGCAGCTTGTTAGAAGGCCAAGGTGGCTGGTAAGCAGTACCGACGCCCATCTGGTAAAAACGGGCGATAAAAAAGCGCTGCCCTTTACAGGGCTGGCGCTTTTTCTTTGCCTACTGCTGTTTTTTTCTACTGCTGTTTTTCTTACTGCTAGTCGGCGGCTGCTATTTGCTACTTTTCAGTAGAGAGCGGCGAAAAACAGTTACTGGTAAACGGGGAAGCGGCCACACAGCTGTGCCACTTTGTCGAGCACCTGGGCTTCAATAGCGCTGGTGTCATCGCCGTTGGCCAGCACATCTAAGATGTCACAAATCCAGCCGGCCAGCTGGCTACACTCATCTTCACCGAAACCACGGGTAGTAACGGCAGGCGTACCAATGCGCAGACCAGACGTCACGAACGGGCTTTGCGGATCGTTTGGCACTGCGTTTTTGTTCACCGTAATGTGCGCACGGCCAAGAGCGGCGTCGGCATCTTTACCGGTCACGCCTTGCTTGATCAACGACAGCAAGAACAGGTGATCTTCGGTTCCGCCAGACACAATATCGTAACCGCGGTCAATAAACACCTTGGCCATCGCCTGGGCGTTTTTCACCACCTGCTGCTGATAGGTTTTGAACTCAGGTGCCATGGCTTCTTTGAAGCAGATCGCTTTGGCAGCGATAACATGCATCAACGGGCCGCCCTGACCACCGGGGAAGACCGCCGACTGCAGCTTCTTCTCGATATCCGCATCGTTTTCAGCGGAAAGAATAACGCCGCTGCGTGGGCCACGCAGCGTTTTATGGGTAGTAGAGGTCACCACGTGGGCATGGGGCAACGGGCTTGGGTAAACGCCTGCCGCAACCAACCCAGAAACGTGCGCCATATCCACCAGCAGATAAGCACCTACTTCGTCAGCGATCTCGCGGAACTTAGCCCAATCGACAATTTGCGAATAGGCAGAGAAGCCCGCAATGATCATTTTTGGCTTATGCTCGCGAGCAAGCTCGGCCACCTGATCGTAATCAATAAAGCCCTGTTCGTTCAGCCCATACTGAATAGCATTGTAGTGCTTGCCAGAGAAGTTAGGCTTGGCACCATGGGTTAAGTGACCGCCCGCATCCAGGCTCATCCCCAAGATAGTGTCGCCCGGCTTAACCAACGCTTGGAAAACCGCGCTGTTGGCCTGCGAGCCAGAGTGAGGCTGAACATTCACGTAGGTCGCGCCGAACAGCTGCTTGGCGTAGTCGATCGCAAGGTTTTCAGCGATATCGACAAATTCACAGCCGCCGTAGTAGCGCTTACCCGGGTAGCCTTCAGCGTATTTATTGGTCAGCTGGCTGCCTTGCGCTTCTAGTACGCGGGGGCTGGCGTAGTTTTCAGAAGCAATCAATTCAATGTGGGCTTCTTGGCGTGCAACTTCTTTTTGCATCGCGTCAAAAAGCACATCATCAAATCCGGCAATTGTCATATCGCGGCTGAACATCGGCGGGAACCTCGTAACGAAAGGATCATCATGGAGAAAGCAAGAACGCTATCATAACGCAGCCTGACGCGACTTTCATCGCATCCGCGTCAGGTCGTGCATGAGTATGTTTCATGTTGGGGCGCTCGGCGGGTTACGCCTCCCCCAATAGCCCAAGGCTGGCGGCAGGCGCTTGACGTCGGAGGCTGTAAGAAAGCGCATGACCAATAACGCCAATCAATAACGCACCGCCTAACGGCAGGGTAAGCCATAGCCCCAAGTGCAAGCGTGGCGTTAGCTCGAGCCAGTAGAGGTACAGCGCCGCCGTCGCCACTTCAGCGAGTACTGCGCCCATTAAGCCACTGGCAAACCCCAGTAGCGCATACTCTGCCCCTTGCACCCGTGAAATCATACGGTTGCCTGCCCCAAACACCCGCAGCAAGCCGCTCTCATGGGCGCGTACCGGTCGACTAGCCGTCAGTGCTGCATAAAGCACACTAACGCCAGCCATCAGAACCAGAATAAGCACTAGCTCTACCGCTCGGGTGACCTGGGTAAGCACCTCGCGCACTTGGCCTAAGATGGCATCCACGTTGAGCAGTGATACGCCTGGAAAATCATTAACTAGTTGTCGGATTAAGCTCTGCTCTTCTTCTGGCAAGTGAAACGCCGTGATAAAGCTATGACCGAACGCTTCAAGCACACCCGGTGGAAAAATCACGAAGAAATTTGGGTTAAAGCTGTCCCAATTAAGGCTACGTAGGCTCTCAATACGCGTGGTGATCGTATCACCGCCGACGGAGAACGTTAGCTCGTCCCCTAACCCAAGGCCAAGACGCTCTGCTAGTCCATCTTCCACAGAGATGGGCACAACGTTAGAGGCTTCCTGAGGCGTGGCCTCCACCTCACTCAACCATCCCTGTGGCTCACGCGGTTGTGAAAACCACTCTCCAGCGACGACCTGATTACCTTCGGGCAACGCTGATTGCCAGGTAAGATTCAGTTCACGGCGCAGCGAGTTATCGCCTCTGGCATCAGGAGGAACGGCTTCTATCGGCGGCTGACCGTTAATAGCACTGATTCTTCCGCGCACCATTGGGTATAGAGTGCTTTGAGTCACCACCCGCGGAGCAACCGCATCTTCGAAAGCATCTCGCTCACTGGGCTGAATATTGATAGCAAAGTAATTAGGGGTATTCGCCGGCAACTGATCTTGCCAGGTGGACAATAAATCCCCCCGCACTAGTACGATCATCGCCATCGCAAAAAACGTGACCGAAAACGCCAGCAGTTGTCCAAGCCCTGCTTGCTTTCGACGGGCCAGCTGCCGACCACCGAGTCTAAATGCCTGCCCCCACTCGCTACCGCCAGAAAGCCGTTGAACAAGTTTCAGAAGGCCGTTTAACAACAGGCCACTGGCCAGCCACAGCAGCCCAAGCAGCGCTGAGCCGCCAATCAACAACGCTAATGCGAGTGAAAAGCTACCAGAGTAAAGCCATAACAACCCACCAAACACCAAACTTGCCATGCCCACCACCAACCATGCCGACGGCGGCAGCGGATCAAGTTCGCGGCGCAAGACTTTCAACGCACTGACGCGTTTAATGCGCAACAGCGTTGGCCCGGCAAACCCCACTAACACCGCCAGCGCGGTAAAAACTCCCAGCCACAAGGGCATAATGCCAGGCGGCGGCAACGTCATGGGTAGAAAGCTAGTGAGTAGCCACAACAATATGGCCTGGCCAACAAGGCCTAATAAGGCACCTATCACAGCCGCCATTAACGCCAGCCCCATTAGCTGGAGAGAGAAAATAGTCACTAACTGATATTGGCTAGCACCAAAGCAGCGCAGCAATGCCGCCGTATCCAGATGGCGCTCAACATAGCGGCGCGTAGACATAGCCACCGCTACCCCGGCCAACAGCACGGCGGCCAATCCAGCAAGCCCCAGGTAACTTTCAGCACGCTGAAGGGCGTTGCCTAACTGGGGGCGATCAACACGCACATCACGCACCTCGACCCCATCGCGCTTTAACTGAGCCAGCAGGCCTTGCACCTGCTCCAGTGCCGCAGGCGGCCCTGCGGCAAGCAGTTCAAATTCAAGCCGCGACCCCACTTGTACCAGCCCTGTTGCTTCTAGGTCGGCG
>SKHS01000256.1 GCA_007116835.1 Halomonas sp. | reverse complement strand
GATGATGTGATCAACGTCGCGGGGCATCGTCTCTCTACCGGCGAGATGGAAGAAATCGTTGGCGCGCACCCAGCGGTGGCCGAGTGTGCCGTGATTGGCATTCACGACGAGCTGAAAGGGCAACTGCCTATTGGCTTGGTCATCACCAAAGATGGTTTCGAAGGTGATGAGGCGACGCTGGAAGAGGAATTAATTAACCGCGTACGTGAGCATATTGGACCGATCGCTTGCTTTAAGCAGGTGCTAGTGGTCAGCCGGCTGCCAAAGACCCGTTCGGGTAAAATATTGCGTAAGTTGCTGCGGAATATTGCAGATGGTAAGTCGTTTGGAATTCCCTCGACTATCGATGACCCGACCAGCCTTGAAGATGTTCATGCGGCGATGCGCGAGCGCTCAGTGGGCGCGGCTGACCAGGCGAAATCGCTCGACGATTAAATTAAACCGTTGCGACGTGCTGTGAATAAAGTCGCCCAGGCAGGTGGGCGGCTTTAATTACGTTAAGGAAGGCGTATAATATGCGCCCCAGTGGCGTTCACAGCGCTTTTATGAGGGTTCCCTACCCCCTCGAACTTGCAAAAAAAGGCCAACCTGCATGTTTGCACTCACCGACACACAGCACCGTCGTTGCCTTCTGGTAATGGTGGCTTTTCACATTGGTATTATTGCAGCCAGTAACTACTTGGTTCAGCTCCCGTTTACCTTGTTTGGGTTCCATACCACGTGGGGCGCGTTTAGCTTTCCGTTTATCTTTCTTGCAACTGACTTAACGGTCCGGTTGTTTGGTAAAGGGCCTGCCCGGACGATTATTCTGCGCGTTATGTTTCCTGCCCTGGTGGTGTCTTATGTCGTGTCGGTGGTTTTTCCGCGGGGCAGCTTCGCCGGTGTTGAGGCGTTGGGTGAGTGGAATGTTTTTGTCGCCCGTATTGCCCTTGCCAGCTTTCTTGCTTATGTGTTGGGACAGCTGTTAGATGTGCAAGTGTTTGATCGGCTGCGTCAGTGGGCCTGGTGGGTTGCGCCAGTTTGCTCTACGGTATTAGGTAATTTAGCGGACACCTTCGTCTTCTTTTCGGCTGCATTTTACAACAGCCCAGATGCCTTTATGGCGGACCACTGGGTAGAGATTGCCGCTGTTGATTATGTTATTAAATTAGGCATTAGCCTGCTGTTCTTCCTGCCTTTATACGGCCTTCTGTTAGCGTGGTTAACGCGTCGTTTGGTGGTGTGGACAGGGCAAGTCGACGCCTCACCGCGTATCGCATAACGGTTAAACATAACGGCTAAGCATAACGACTAAGGAGCCAGCATGAATGAACATGCCAGTGTTGATCTGCATGTTATCGATTTATCCGCCGAGGCGGACAGCGACGACCAGCTCCCCCTGGTTGTGATCCATGGCTTGCTAGGGAGTGCCGATAACTGGCGCTCGCACTTAAAGGTATGGCAGCGTCGTCGTCGTGTGATTGCCGTTGATTTGCGTAACCATGGCCGTTCGCCCCATGTGGAAGGGATGAGCTATACGGCGATGAGCCAAGACGTGCTGGTAGCGCTTGATAAACGCGGGGTCGAACGTGCCCATATGTTGGGTCACTCGATGGGCGGAAAAGTCGCTATGACGCTGGCGCGGATGGCTCCTGAACGCTGTGCGTCGCTTATGGTGGCAGATATTGCCCCAGTGGCTTATCAGCACGGCCACGACGATGTATTCGCCGCACTGGCTCGGGTAAAAGAGGCGAAGCCCGCTAACCGTCGTGAGGCGGACACTCTACTGGCCGAGCACGTCGACTTTCGACCCACGCGGTTATTTTTAGCCACTAATTTAGTGCGCAATGAGCAAGGTGAGATGGCGGTGCGCGTTGGGTTAGAGGAAATTCAACGTGGCTACGAGGCGATTATTGGTAGGCCCGATGGTGACCAGAGCTACGATGGTCCAACACTGGTGCTTAAAGGCGCAGACTCGCACTACGTGACCGATGACATGCTGCCCGCGCTACGCGAGGTTTTGCCCAGAGCCAGGATCGTGACGCTTAAAAATGCTGGGCACTGGCTTCACGCCGATCAACCTGAAGCGTTTCAACAGGCCATTGATACGTTTATTGATGCTCATTCGTAGCGGACACTGGGTGCATGGCAAGACTAAAGCGGCGTCACTGTAAGATGATGCCGCTCAGGCTCACGCAAAAAGCGGTTTAGAATGCGATAGGTGTCCACATCAAACTGCGGAGCGACGCCCTTCAGCCGCTGGGCGTGCTGCTTTGTCTTAGCGCTGCCCAAGTAGCACCAGTGGTCGACCACATGATGGCTGGTAGGGCCATGTTTACGGCTTTTCTCGCGAATAATGATCCTCCCCGGCCATGGCCATGTGGTGACTTGAAACGACGCCAGCGCCGCTTGGGCGCGCTGCGTATGGTTTTCAACTGACTCTTTTCCACAGCAGGCGCCTTGGCACTTGCCCAGCTGATGAGCAAAACACCTCCCTGTTCCCTTATCTAACCCCAATACCTGGGGGCAAAGCTGGTGCGCTTCGGCCATGCTGCGCAGCGCCTCTTTTGCCTCTTTGGCGCTGCGAAACAGCCCAAAGAGCTTTCCCGGTTGCGGCTGGTTAATGAGGTTTCCGCTGACTAGTGCGGGGCAAGGTTGATCGGTTGGCCAATACCAGGTTTTTAACTGCCCTTGACGACGCAGCTGGCGGTTCATAATTGGCATCAGTTCTTTGACTAGCTGGGCTTCTCTGAGCTGGGCACTGAGATCGCCAGCCGTTTCTTCCCACTCAATATGCTGTATTTGTTGGGCAAGGCGCATCTCTTTGTCATCTTGATGGTCGCGCTGAAAGTGGCCCAGCACGCGACTGCGCAAATTAATGCTTTTACCCACATAAAGCGGTAGACGGTTATGGCCGTAAAACAAATACACACCAGGTGAGGTGGGCAGCCCTGCTAACTGTTCGCTGTTTAAGTGGGCTGGGAGGCTTCTATGGCGCTGCTCATCGGCAAGCGCTGCCTGCCAGGTGGTCTCGTCATAGTGACGCTGCCAAGTTTGCCACAGCTGCCAAAGTGCCGTGGCATCCTCTTCTGCACGGTGCTGGCGCGCCTGTCGAATGCTGAAATGGGCCAATAAAGCGCCAAGGTTGTGCTTGGGAAGCTCCGGCATCAAGCGTCGTGAGAGTCGCAGCGTACAGCAAAGCCGCGGCTGGTAAGTTAAGTTGGCGCGCTTAAATTCATTGCGTAGAAAGCTGGCATCGAAGCGCGCATTGTGCGCCACAAGGCAGTCTTCACCGAGCCACTCACGTAAACTAGGTGCAACGGTTTGGAAAGAGGGCGCATCACACAGCATGTCATCAAAAATACCGGTGAGCTGGCTGATGTGGGCGGGCACGTTGGTGCCAGGGTTGATTAAGCTGACCCAGCGATCCGCTATGTGACCTTCGACTACTTTTAAAGCAGCAATTTCGGTAATTCGGTCACGGGTTGCACGGGTGCCGGTGGTCTCGACATCAATAAAAATTAATGGCGTGTCGCTCATAGTGCTCCAGTGCTTTTTAACGGGCTGACTCAAATGACTTACTTCAAAGGGCCTGCATAAATTGCATGAGGCCTGTGCGTTATTTATTCCCGCGACTTATCGATCAAAGTATGAGGGTTAACGGCTAATCGAGAGACAGGTAGCACGGTTTCGGTAATGCCTGACTGTCGAAGATAGGTTTCAAATGCCGCGTAACGCCTGGCATCCAGCGCGGCTGGGCTAATCGCAATGCGGCGTAGCAAATCATCCCATGCACGTTCGTTAATGGTGTTGTCGAGTATCGGGTGTGCGTTGATAAGCAGAGCCCACGCCGCTTCAGGGTTCTCAATTACCCAGTTGCTGGCATCTTCTAGCGCAATTAATACACGTGACCAGGTTGCTGCGCGACGTGCAAGCGCATCGCTATTGGCTAATAAAATTAGCCCATCATGACGCGGTATATCAATAGCGTTATAACGTACGGTATGAGTGATAACGCCCTCAGCTGCCAGTTGTTGAGGTAGGGTATGAAAAAAACCGTCAGCAATGGCGTCCACTCGGCCTTCGCGTAAGGCGCTAGCAGCGTCAAAATGAATGCTCTCTGGTGGGGTAAAGTCATCAATTTGGCGTATGGAGTTCGGCAGCAGTTGTTCAATCAGTACATCGCGGCCTTCACGGGTGGAAAAGCCGTAGTGTAAACCGGCGAGTTGATGGGTGGCTTC
>SKHS01000004.1 GCA_007116835.1 Halomonas sp. | reverse complement strand
TCAGCGTCGCTTCTGCCTGCTCGGCTGCGACAAAATCTTCCGCCCGCAGCCCAAGGGTTGCGCGATCCCCAGACTGAAGATGCGTGCCGTTGACCGCCACTTCCAGCGTGTCACCGCTGTGTAGACGCACCACCGTTTGGTACTCGCCTGGGTCTACCACCACGACAGGGAAGGTATTAATCCGTGGCGAACCGATAAACTCCGCCACCTCAAGGGTTTTAGGGAAGTGATAGAGAGAGAGCGGCGCGCCGACCTGGGCGATACGACCACGGGAAAGCAGCACAATACGGTCAGCCAGGGTCATCGCTTCCACTTGATCGTGGGTCACGTAGATCATGGTGGCATTCAGGCGCTTATGCAGTGCCGCAATCTGCACCCGCATATCCACCCGCAACGCGGCATCCAGATTAGACAGCGGCTCATCGAACAGAAACACCGCTGGTTCTTTTACCAAGGTTCGGCCAATCGCCACCCGCTGACGCTGGCCACCAGAAAGGTCTTTAGGCTTGCGTTCAAGCAGCTCAGTTAAGTGCAGCATCTCAGCGGCATGCTGTACACGACGACGAATTTCGGCTTTATCAGTGCGCGCCAGCTTTAAACCAAAGGCCATGTTTTCCGCCACGCTCATGTGCGGGTAAAGCGCATAAGATTGGAACACCATACCAATATCCCGCTCTTGGGGCGGAATCTCATTGATCCGCTGACCATCAAGCTGCATATCGCCTTCGGTGATGTCTTCCAGGCCAGCAATCATACGCAGTAAGGTGGATTTTCCACAGCCAGAGGGGCCAACAAAGACCACAAACTCGCCATCTTCAATGGTGAGATCGATATCCCGTGAGATTTCCACGCCGCCAAAGGATTTACCGATGCCGCTAAGCGTTAAACGTCCCATGGTGCGTCCTCCTCGGTTTGTGAGCAATGGGCAATCGCCACGCCATAGGGCGGAAGAGACAGTTGCGGCGGCGTTAACTGGCCACCCTGCCATTCGCCGTTTAGCCATGCTGGAGCGGCGTTGAGCGACTCAGCGCTTTCTGGGGCCGAACGAGTAACCGTTTGATCGCTAAAGTTCAGCGCAATCAGCAACCGTGTTTTCTGATAGGTGCGCTCTAAACAGAGTACATCGTCACGCACGGCGTGATAGCGCACGTCGCCTTTTACTAGCGCAGGCAGGGTACGTCGGAACGCCAAAAACTCGCGATAAGCATTGAGCAACGAACTGGCATCGCTATCTTGCTGGTCAACGGCGAGGCTGGCGTGAGACTCGGGCACTGGCAGCCAGGGCGTGACGTTACTAAAGCCAGCATGTGGTGCGTCAGCTTGCCAGGGGTGCGGCGTTCGGCAGCCGTCGCGGCCTTTATAGGCAGGCCAGAAAGTAATGCCAGCAGGGTCCACCAACTGCTCAAACGTAAGGTCGGCCTCAGGCAGCCCTAACTCTTCACCTTGATAGAGACACACGCTGCCCCGCTGGGTAAGCAGGAACACCATGTAAAGCCGCAGCTTATCCAGCTGACCTTCCGCCTGCCAGCGGGTGGCGAGGCGAGTAACATCGTGGTTTCCTAGCGCCCAGCAGGGCCAACCGTCGCCAATGCGTGCTTCCATTTCGGTGAGTGTGGCATGCAGGTAATCGGGATCGGCTTTATCGGTTAACAGGTTAAATGAGTAACACATGTGCAGGCGATTGCCGCCCTGGGAGTATTCAGCCATAACGCCCAGGGCGTCATCGTCACCAACTTCACCAACGCTGGTTGTGCCGGGGTACTCGTCTAATAGACCGCGCAGGCGCTCCAAAAACACTACGTTTTCCGGCTGGGTTTTATCGTACTGATGTAACTGGTAGCCGTAGGGGTTGTCTGGGCGAACGCCTAAAAAGCTTTCAATGACTTCTTCGCGCGGAGGATTATCGTTAAGTTCACCGTGGGTGCAGAAGTTCACCGCATCAAGTCGAAAACCATCTACGCCCCGCTCCAGCCAAAAGCGTACCTCTTCCAACATGGCGTCAACCACGGCGGGGGTGCGGAAGTTCAGATCCGGCTGACTGGCCAGGAAGTTATGCAGGTAGTACTGGCAGCGGCGCGTGTCCCACTGCCAAGCGCTGCCGCCAAACACCGACTGCCAATTAGTCGGCGGCGCACCATCAGGCTTGGGGTCAGCCCAGACATACCAGTCAGCTTTGGGGTTATCACGGCTTTGTCGGCTCTCTTCAAACCAGGCGTGCTGGTCTGACGTGTGCGACATCACTTGGTCGATGGTTACCTTCAGCCCTCGTGCATGAGCGGCTTCTACCAGTCGGTCAAAGTCTTCCAGAGTGCCAAACATCGGATCGATACCGCGATAATCGCTAATATCATAGCCAAAATCTTTCATCGGCGATGTAAAAAATGGCGACAACCAAATCGCATCGACATTAAGCGAGGCAATGTAATCGAGCCTGTCAATTACCCCTTTTAAATCACCAATGCCGTCGCCACGACTGTCTAAAAAGCTACGCGGATAGATTTGATAAATCACGGCACCGCGCCACCAGTCAGCGCCTTGGCTGCCAACGTAGTGGGAAGTTGAAGGCATCTGCATCATCGTATTGTCCTTTTAATGGCCTGTTGCTTGCCATGATGCAGGCTGAACCTCGATATAAAATCATCCCCCTATGGATTGACTAGGCGTAGGCGTTAGGAGTAGCCACTAGCGCCGACCATAAAGCTTCTCTACTCCCCTTGAATATGCGCCAGTAATTGCCCCGCCAGCGCAATGGCTTCATCACGTCGGCGAATATTCTGTTTTTGATAAAGGCTGCGGATATGCGTTTTGATCGTGGTGGGCGCCACCGATAGCTGTTCGGCAATCTGCTCATTGGAAAGCCCCGCATGAATCAGCCCCAAGATTTGCCACTCTCGGCGGGTCAATGGCGATGTACGTATCAGTTCAGGCACCTCGGGACGCGCTACGATATCGGCAATCACCGTTTCATCCAGCATTAGGCGCCGGGCGCTGCCAAAATCTTTTTGACGGCTGGCGAGTGCTAACAGTCGCTCGGCGCGGGCTTGCTCAAGGCTGTTCAATTGACCACTCGTATTTAGATGACTCAACAGTTCGCCCAACGGCTTACCTAAGCGTAAAAAGCTTCCTACCAGCGCAGTTCGCGATGCCATCGCGAGTGCCTGTTGAAGATGCTTAGCCGCTTGCTCAACACTTCCCTCGTGCCACGCCACCGCTGCTAAGCAAATCTGGTTGCGGTTAGCATCCGTTATCAGCCCTAGTCGCTGCGCCTGTTCTTCAAGGGTATTTAACAGCTCACGAGCTTCCGCATAGTGGCCCAATAGCGTTAACGCTCGCGCGTGGTTACGCACATTACACTGGGAAAAGTGGTTAGTCGCATGCTCGGTAAATGGTGCGGGAGCTTCTTGACGCCAGCGCTCAATAGCATCCCTATCATTGGTGGACTGCCACCAGGCCAGCAATGTGGCATGGGCGTTGGCGACCCAGTCAATATGGTAGTCCCCTTCTGCGAGGATTTTACGCAGCCGCCGAATATGGTCGGCACACTGCGCTTGGTCGCCCCTGCTCTGGGCCACTTTAGCCAGCTGAATATGGCACTGAAGTGTCCAGCGCTCGCCTTGATGGTCTAACACCGCAATACCTTTCAACGCAGCTTCTTCGGCTTCGTCTAAGCGATGCCACTCCCACAGCACCTGGCTGCGAATACGGTACAAAAACTCCGCGACGGGTAAATGTTCGAGTTCGGCGCGCTCTAGATGCGCAAAGGCACGCTCTTGAATATCGTAGGCAGCCTGTAAGCGTCCCTGAGCAACCAGGGTTTCAGATTGATGACAGTATGACCACAGCAGAAGCTGATGGTCGTTGCGCTGACCGGCTTGGCGCTCTACCTCTCTAACGCGCTGAAGCGACTCTTCCAGATAGCCCAGAACGAAGCGTGCTTCACTAAGAATAGCGGTGGCGATCAGCGGTGTTGATGCTAGATAGCGAGCAGGTTGAGCGAGCGCTTGCTCTGCCAGCGGCGCTGCAAGCTCAGCATTTCCCTGATTAATCGCTAATTGAGCTCTCAAAGTGGCAAACTCAGGATGTAGCACTTGCCACTCTTGCTCATTTAACTGCGCTTCTATCCATCCAATCACCCGTGTCGCGACATCAAACTGAAACTGCGCATGAGACACCCAGCCGTAAAGCAGTGTTAATTTTGGGTCCATAGACAGCCGCGGTTCGCCCAGTAGTGTGAAACCTTGGGCCAGCAATGCATACGCCCCTCGCCCTA
>SKHS01000214.1 GCA_007116835.1 Halomonas sp. | reverse complement strand
TTCGCGGGAGCCCGTAGAAGCACCGCTGGGCGCGCATGCTTCACCGACAGCGCCGCTTTCCAGGCGAACCATGGCCTGAACGGTCGGGTTGCCGCGGGAATCGAGCACTTCTAGCGCGCTGATTTCAACAATTTTGGTCATAACAGTGTCCTTTGGTTGTCAGTCTAATGGATGATGGTAGATCCAATGTATACCATGTTTGCCATCGTGGTTAACGGATGGTTAAAGGCGCAAATCCTTTTACCAAGGCATCTAACTGCGAAAGCTGGGTCAAAAATGGCGCTAATTGATCCAATGGCAGTGCGCAGGGCCCATCGCACTTAGCGTTATCTGGGTCGGGGTGCGCTTCTAGGAAAATCCCCGCTAAGCCAACCGCGACGCCCGCACGGGCAAGCTCTGCCACCTGGGCACGACGGCCATCGGCGCTGTCTGCTCGGCCACCCGGGCGCTGCAGTGCATGGGTGACGTCGAAGAACACCGGATAGCCGGTTTGCTTCATATCGCCCACGCCCAGCATATCCACGATAAGGTTGTTATAGCCAAAGCTAGTGCCACGCTCGCACAGCATCAGGCGATCGTTACCGGCTTCCTGAAACTTGGTAAGGATATGGCGCATTTCGTGAGGTGCCAGAAACTGCGGTTTTTTAATATTAATCGCAGCGCCGGTGTTGGCCATTGCCACTACCAAGTCAGTCTGGCGGGCAAGAAACGCTGGCAGCTGAATAATATCAGCAACTTCAGCCGCCGGCTCGGCCTGCCAGGGCTCGTGGACATCGGTGATAATAGGCACGCCATAGCGTGCTTTAATATCCGCCAGAATTTGCAAACCTTTGTCTAGCCCAGGGCCTCGGTAAGAGTGGATCGAGCTACGGTTTGCTTTATCAAAGCTTGCTTTAAACACATAAGGCATTCCGAGCTTTTGCGTCACGTTAACGTAAGCCTGTGCCACTTCATCGGCAAGCTCCGCCGACTCCAACACATTCATGCCGCCTAATAACATTAGCGGCAAAGAATTGCCGGCGGTTAGGCCGGCAACGTTAATATGACGCTCTGGAAAGGCTGATTGAGAAGCCGAGGACATGCTTTTGGAAGACATTCGCTCTCCCTTATTCCTGAGTCGTTGTTTGGGCGCGGGTACGTGCCGTTTTGTGCTCTAAGGCAGCGTTAACAAACCCAGAGAACAGCGGATGTCCGTCACGCGGTGTCGACGTAAATTCCGGGTGGAATTGACACGCCACATACCAAGGATGATCAGCCAGCTCGACCACCTCTACTAAGGATTGATCGACGCTCTTGCCGGAGATAACCAAGCCCGCCTGCTCTAGCTCATCAATAAACTGGTTATTGACTTCAAAACGGTGGCGGTGACGCTCGACAATCTCATCAGCGCCATAGGCTTCGCGGGCTTTGCTGCCTGCTTTCAAATGACAGATCTGCCCACCCAGACGCATCGTACCGCCCAAGTCAGAGGCAGCGTCGCGTAGCTCGATCTTGCCTTCAGCGTTAATCCACTCGGTAATCAGGCCCACCACCGGGTGCTTGGTGTCGTGGGTAAATTCAGTAGAGTTAGCGTCTTTCCAACCGGCCACGTTGCGGGCAAACTCGATCACCGCCACCTGCATGCCCAAACAAATGCCCAGGTAAGGAATATTGTTCTCGCGGGCAAACTGAGCGGTAAGAATCTTACCTTCCACGCCGCGCTCGCCAAAGCCGCCAGGCACCAAGATGGCATCTTTGCCAGCTAGCCGCTCGGTACCGTGATGCTCGATATCTTCAGAATCAATGTAGTCAACGTTGACCTTAATACGCCCTTGAATGCCCGCGTGGATAAGCGCTTCATTAAGCGACTTGTAAGCATCCAATAGCTCCATGTACTTGCCGACCATGGCAATGCTCACCGACTTCAGCGGATTCAGCTTGGAATCCAGCACCTTAATCCATTCAGAAAGGTCGGCTGGCTCTGCTTCAAGGCGCAGTTTGTCACAGACAATATCGTCCAGACCGTGCTCGTGAAGCATCAGCGGAATGCGATAAATGGTATCAGCATCCTGCAGCGGCACCACTGCCCGCTCTTCTACGTTAGTGAACAGGGCAATTTTACGGCGTTCGCTCTCTTCCAGCTCCACTTCGCTACGGCAAATCAAAATATCCGGCTGGATACCAATCGAGCGTAGCTCTTTGACGCTGTGCTGAGTCGGTTTGGTCTTGGTCTCGCCTGCCGTCTTGATGTACGGCACCAGCGTAAGGTGCATGTAAATCGCCCGGCTAGCGCCAAGCTCACTACGGATCTGACGAATAGACTCTAAGAACGGCAGTGATTCGATATCACCCACCGTGCCGCCGATTTCCACCAGCGCCACGTCAAAGCCTTCACCGCCCGCATAGACGCGCTGCTTAATTTCATCGGTAATGTGAGGGATGACCTGAACGGTGCCCCCCAGGTAATCACCACGGCGCTCTTTGCGCAGCACACTCTCGTACACGCGGCCAGTGGTGAAGTTGTTCCCTTGGGTCATTTTGGTGCGAATAAAACGCTCGTAGTGCCCTAGATCCAAGTCCGTCTCGGCGCCATCTTCGGTGACGAACACCTCGCCGTGCTGGAAAGGACTCATGGTGCCCGGGTCCACGTTGATGTAGGGGTCGAGCTTGAGCATGGTGACCTTAAGGCCGCGGGCCTCTAGAATCGCCGCCAGCGAGGCCGACGCGATGCCCTTGCCAAGAGAGGACACAACGCCGCCGGTCACGAAGATATATCGTGTCATGGAAAACCTGTCGAAACGTGATCAAAAGGCGTAACAGAAAGCCACACCAGGATGGGATGACAGAATAGCAGAGTACGCCTAAAGGCTCAATTTGAACTGCAGGTGGCAGAGGGGCGAAGACGCCCCTCACTATCAAAACTAAACGCCTAGGTAATCCAAAATCCCCTCAGCAGCTTGGCGGCCTTCGTAAATCGCGGTGACCACTAGGTCAGAGCCGCGTACCATATCGCCACCGGCAAAAATTTTCTCATTGCTGGTTTGGTAGGCGTACTGGCCGTGCTCTGGCGCTTTTACGCGGTCACGCTCATCAACTTGGATGTTGGCACCATCGAACCAAGGCGCAGGACTTGCCTGGAAACCAAATGCCACCACGACTGCGTCGGCGGCAATAATTTCTTCAGACCCAGGAACCACTTCAGGACGACGACGACCATTTTCATCGGGCTCACCCAAACGGGTGCGAACTACTTTAACCCCTTCGACCTGCGCTTCGCCCACTACGGCAACCGGCTGGCGGTTGAACAGAAACTCAACGCCCTCCTCACGCGCATTGGCGACTTCACGACGGGAGCCCGGCATATTCTCTTCATCACGACGATAAGCGCAGATCACGCTGTCGGCGTTCTGACGAATCGAGGTGCGGTTACAGTCCATGGCCGTATCACCACCGCCCAGCACCACAACACGCTTGCCTTCCATGGAGATAAAGTCGTTAGGGTCTTTTTCAAAGCCTAACCGGCGATTAACGTTGGCAATCAGGAAATCCAAGGCTTTATACACACCAGGCAAATCTTCACCAGGGAAGCCGCCTTCCATGTACTTATAGGTACCCATGCCCAGGAAAACAGCATCATATTCCTGCAACAACGTGTCGAATTCGATGTCAGTGCCAATTTCGGTGCTTAAACGAAACTCGACGCCCATCTCTTCAAAAACGGCACGGCGACGCTCCATTACATTCTTTTCCAGCTTGAATTCTGGAATACCGAAGGTAAGCAGACCGCCAATCTCAGGGTATTTATCAAACACCACCGGCTTGACACCGTTGCGCGCCAGGATATCCGCGCAACCCAGACCTGCCGGTCCCGCGCCGACGATGGCGACCTTCTTATCAGTCCACTCCACCTTAGACATATCCGGACGCCAGCCCATGGCAAACGCCGTGTCGGTAATGTACTTCTCCACCGAACCGATAGTAACCGCACCAAAGCCATCGTTCAGCGTACAGTCGCCTTCACACAAACGGTCTTGTGGGCATACGCGGCCACATACTTCCGGCAGCGAATTGGTTTTGTGTGACAGCTCAGCCGCTTCAATAATGTTGCCTTCCACCACCAGCTGAAGCCAGTTGGGAATATAGTTATGTACTGGGCACTTCCATTCGCAGTACGGATTGCCACAGTGCAGGCAACGGTGCGCCTGGCTCGCCGCATCGTTGGGTTTAAAGGGCTCGTAAATTTCAGCAAACTCTTTTGCACGGGTATGTGCGGCTTTTTTCTGCGGGTCTTTACGACCCACATCAACAAACTGGAAATCGTTA
>SKHS01000239.1 GCA_007116835.1 Halomonas sp. | reverse complement strand
TGAAGACTTGAAAGATGCTTGCCGTGAAGTGAATCCTGAAATGGAGGAGTTCGACTGCTCTGTTTTCGACGGTAACTACGTCACGGGTGATATAGATGCTGCTTACCTAGCAGTGCTGGAAGCAAGCCGTAACGACGCGGCTAAAGATCAGAGCGCGGGTGACCATGCGTTAGTAGATATGCATAATCAAGACGATGATCTTGATGACGAATAGTGTGTATTGAAAATGCGTATTGACGTTTTGAACAAGAGGCTCAGCCATGCATGATGATGACAGTCAACAGGATGAGTGGTCGTTAGAGACCCTTGCCATTCGTGCGGGCCATCACCGTACCTTTGAGCAAGAGCACGCGGAGCCTATTTTTCCTACCTCCAGCTTTGTGTATGAAAGTGCTGCAGAAGCGGCGCGCAAGTTTGGTGGCCAAGAGCCGGGCAACGTTTACTCGCGGTTTACTAACCCAACGGTGCATACCTTTGAGCGTCGCTTAGCGGCCCTTGAAGGGGGTGAGCGCTGTGTGGCTACAAGCTCTGGTATGTCCGCTATTCTATCGACGGCGTTAGCGTTGCTGTCTTCAGGCGACGAAATTGTTGCATCGCGTTCGTTGTTTGGCTCTACCGTTAGCTTGTTTGATAAATACCTAGGTAAGTTTGGTATCACGACGCGCTACGTTGAGCTGTCCAACATCGCCGCGTGGGAGGAAGCAATTGGCCCAAGCACCAAGCTACTGTTTGCCGAAACGCCTTCTAATCCACTTTCTGAAGTAGTGGATATTTCGGCACTAGCCGAACTCGCCAAGCGCAGTGGCGCATGGTTGGCAATTGATAACTGCTTCTTAACGCCAGCGCTTCAGCAACCGATAGCGCTGGGGGCGGATTTGGTTATCCATTCAGCCACTAAGTATCTGGATGGGCAGGGGCGTGCCGTGGGTGGCGCAGTCGTCGGTAAACACGACGTGCTAGAAGAAGTATTCGGCGTAGTGCGTACCTGCGGACCTTGCTTGAGTCCGTTTAATGCCTGGATTTTCACCAAAGGGTTAGAAACGCTTTCGCTGCGCATGCATGCCCATTGTGAGAACGCACTGACGCTGGCGCGTTGGTTAGATCAGCATCCGGCTGTTAATAAGGTGTATTACAGCGGGCTGGAAGCCCACCCCCAGCATGCCCTTGCTAAGCGTCAGCAAAAAGGTTTTGGGGCGGTGTTGGGCTTCGAGGTGAAAAGAGGGCAGGCGGGAGCATGGCAAGTGATTGACGCAACGCGCATGCTGTCTATCACCGGTAATCTAGGCGATGTTAAAACGACGATTACCCACCCCGCCACGACGACCCATGGACGGTTGTCGGAAGCGCAAAAAGAAGCGGCGAGTATTACGCCAGGCCTTGTTCGCGTTGCTGTTGGGTTAGAGAGTCAAGGCGATATCCAGCGTGACCTAGCCCGAGGCTTGGATGCGTTAGCGGCTGGTTGAGGATATAAACTGGCGTCGCCCTATGCCGGCCACTTGTGGCCGGTTTTTTATTAGCTGCTTGGCTATCAACGGTTTTTACGAATGATACGTACTGCTTTTTTCAGCGGTGTTTTGCTGAGTTAGCGGGTATGCTTCTAATATAGCAAAGTTCGAATAGCAGACATTACCTAGCGTTGTTGTGAATGGGGAAATCAAGGATGTGGCGGAATACGCAAAGCGGTTGGGGGATTATTAGTATTCTATTTCACTGGCTGAGCGCCTTAACCATTGTCGGGTTGTTTGTTCTGGGCTGGTGGATGACGGATCTTGGCTACTATGATGCATGGTATAACCAAGCACCGTGGGTGCATCGTTCAATCGGCATATTGTTAATGCTGGCCACTTTTGCCCGCCTGGGGTGGCGGTTAATACAGCCAACGCCACACGCTGAAGGGAATCGTTTGGAACGACTGGCTGCCCATGTTGGTCATATCGCATTGTATGCGTTGCTCTTGTTAGTGTTAGTCAGTGGTTATCTGATTTCTACAGCGAACGGACGCGGCATCAGCGTTTTTGGCTGGTTCGACATGCCTGCGCTGTTGCATGGCTTGCCCAATCAAGCCAGCTTGGCAGGAGATGTGCACTGGTACAGCGCGATTGCATTAATGTTGTTGGCAGCAGGGCACGCTGGTGCAGCATGTATTCATCACTGGCGGTATCGGCATACTACCCTGCGCCGCATGGTTAATCCGAAGATCAGCCAGCAACGTCATTAATGTTGTACACGCCACGGTTTTACACGCCACGTAGGGGCAATGAGCCTGCGTGATGCCTACTAAGGAAAGGAAGGAGATAGTTGTGATGATGAAAAAGACGATGTTTGCCACTGCGATGGCGGCTGCTGCGATAGTGCCATTGAGCCAAGCACAGGCGGCTGATTATCAAATTGACATCGAAGGCCAGCACGCTTTTGTACAGTTTAAAATTAATCACCTTGGTTTTTCGTACATTTTAGGCAGTTTCGAAGAGTTTGATGGTCAGTTCTACTATGATGCAGACGACTTAGATGCTTCATCCGTTGAGATGGAAGTTCAGGTGAACAGTCTGAATACCAACCATGCTGAGCGTGATCGTCACTTCCTGAGCAGCGACTTCCTGAACGCCAGTGAATACCCAACAGCGACCTTTACCTCCACGGGCTTTGAGTCTACAGGTGAGAATGAAGGTGTCGTGACGGGTGAGCTAACGCTTCATGGCGAAACTCAAGAAATTGAAATGCCGGTAACACTGATGGGCGAAGGCGATGACCCCTGGGGCAATTACCGTGCAGGTTTCGAGGGTAGCACGATGTTGACGCTAAGTGATTTTGGCATCGATATGAGTGACTTCCCTGAGGCGATGCACGAGCTAGAACTTTATGTGACATTTGAAGGCATTCGCCAGTAAATTAAGCGTTAATCAACGCCATCACTTGATGTGAGTGATGGCGTTTTTGTATCTGTAAGACGGAGCCTGTGTCGTACCCTAGATGGGCACTGCTCAACGCATTTTCTCATTCTCATCATAGTAAGGAGTGCTCTTTGGCTGCGGTCATGCAACAACGCGAGCTGGCGATAACCCTATGGCGTCAAACGTGGCCAATGGCTATTGGGGTGTTGGCGCTATTGGGTTTTCAGCTTGTCGATAGTGCGTTTATCGCACGTTTGGGAACAGCACCACTGGCCGCCCAGTCGTTTACCTTCCCCCTATCTTTTTTGATCATTGGTATTCAGGTGGGGATGGGTATCGCGATTGCGGCGCTGATTTCCCGCGCTTTAGGCGCAGGTGAAGAAGCTCGGGCAAAACGGTTAAGTAGCCTCGTTTTGATGGCCGGTGGTGTCGTGATTGGTGTGCTGGTGGTCGTGTTATGGCTGCTGCAGGTGCCTATATTTCGTCTATTAGGGGCAGATAGCACGGCGCTGGCTTATATCCGAGCTTACTGGGGGCCGCAACTGTTTTCGGCCTGGCTTGGGGCGCTGCTGTACTTTATCTATAGCGTGTTCCGTGCCCATGGAGACACGCGCTTGCCAGGTAAGATGATGGTGCTTAGCAGCTTGATTAACGTGGCGCTGGATCCGTTATTTATTTTTGGCATCGGGTCTTGGCAGGGCTGGGGATTGCCCGGCGCTGCGTGGGCGACGGCCATCGCGTTTTCGGTGGGGCTGTTACTCACCAGTGCAAAGCTGCATAAGCGCCAATGGACTACCCGTATAGCGATCTGGCAAGAGGCGCAACGCTCGTGGCGGCCGTTCACCGGGATTGCCGCACCGGCTATGATCAGCCAACTAATGCCGCCCCTGGCGGCGATGCTGGCGATCGCTGTTGTTGCAGGCTTAGGGGATACCCAAGTCGCCGCATGGGGGCTTGCCAGCCGTCTTGAAACGGTTTCGCTGATGGTTATCTTGGCGATGACGATGTCGCTGCCACCGTGGCTTGGGCGCTGCTATGGAGCGGGCGACTGGGGGCAAATCCAGCAACTGATGCGCTTGGCAATGAAGGTCGCGTTGATATGGCAGCTCAGCCTGGGGCTGCTACTGGCACTGGTTTCGCCCTGGGTGGCGATGGTACTGGCTGGCAACCAGGAGGTGCAGAGTGAACTCGCGCTACTTATTCGCTTTTTGTTGCCAAGCTATGCTGCGTTAGGGGTGTGTATGCTGGTGGTATCGGCGGGTAATGCGTTGGGCTGGCCGCTGCGGGCCATGCTGCTGTCTAGTGCGCGGCTGTTTGTCTGCTATTTGCCCTGTGTGTGGATAGGTGCGCAGCTTTATGGCTGGACAGGTTTGGCCGCAGGTGCGGCGGTAGGCAACATCTTGGCAGGGCTA
>SKHS01000003.1 GCA_007116835.1 Halomonas sp. | reverse complement strand
GCTGACAGGCTGTCTTGCACTGCCTCAAACAGGCTTATTTGCTTTTCGATTAGCGGTAACATCACTAGGTATTGAAGACGTGCGGATTGGCCCCTACAGCGTGCAGGCAGGGCTGGATACCCGCGACCTAACCAGCCTGCTTGCCTCTAGTCTTGGCGCAGGAAGCCTACCTGTCCAGGCAACACTGGCGATGGGACTGGGCTTACCCACCGGCATGCCTGCCGTTGAAATGTCAGGTTTCCGCTGGATGTTAGACATGCCTGGCGTCGATCCGGTGCAGGGCCAATACCAAGAAGAGGTAACGCTCACCTCAGGAGAGGATTCAACATTACGTCTGCCGGTATCTTTTGATCTTCTGACTACTGACACCCAGCGTATGATGCCCATGTTGGAACTCGCCAGTCAGCTAGCCACCCAAGGCGAGCTTCCCCCAGGCAGCCAGCTGGCTATCACCCCAGGAGATTTGCGCGGCCTGGGCATGACACTACCCGCAGGATTACTCACACCCACCATTCGCTTTAACGTAGGCACTGATGGTCAGTTAAACCCCGTGCGCTAAATACTGGCTGCTAGATAGCTCCCTCATGAAGCCGTTTGCGGCCCACCCACTGGGCTGCAAACTGCCAGGCAGTGCGGCCGCTGCGTCCGCCTCGTAGCGTCGCAAAGCGAATCGCTTCTGCACGCGCTGTATCACTCCAATCCTGCTGGGCACCAATCCGCGCAACCCAGTGTTCACAGACCTCTAAGTAAGTCGCTTGGCTGAAAGGGTGAAAGCCTAACCATAGGCCGAACCGATCCGACAATGAGATTCTCTCTTCAACAGCATCTCCGTGATGTAGCTCTTCCCCCACAAGGCGTGTACCACTGTTGTCATCCATCGACTCTGGTAACAAATGGCGGCGGTTCGACGTGGCATACAGTAAGACGTTTTCAGGTGGGCCCGTTAGCGCGCCATCCAGCACGCTTTTCAGCGCTTTATAGGCATCATCGTTGCCTTCAAACGAGAGATCGTCGCAATACACCACAAAACGATGGGGCGCATGACGTAGCTGTTCCACCAGCATGGGTAGGCTGCTGAGGTCATGTCGATCCACCTGGATAAGGCGCAGCCCATCGCCTGCCAGTGAGTTTAGCAGCGCACGAATCACTGACGACTTTCCACTCCCCCTGGAACCCCACAGCAAGGCATGGTTCGCAGGCAGCCCCTGTAAAAATGCGCGGGTGTTATCGACCAAGGCCAGCTTTTGGCGCTCAATGCCCAGTAAGTCGTCTAGTATCATCGTATCTCGCGGCGGCACGGGGATCAGACGTCCACCTAGCGGATGACGCTGCCAGATCGCCGCAACATGGGTCGTCCAGTCGACGGGCGTTGGCACCGTGGGCAGCCAATGATCAATATGATCCAACAGGTGCGTTAAACGTTGGCTTAATTCAGCATCCATAGTTGTCCTCAGAGTGCGTTATGATAGGAGTTGCTTTACCACTAACAGTGGTTATCTTGTGTGCAAGGATCCCTACTCGTCTATAAGGAAACCGTCTATGCGCTGGCTCCGTCCATTAGCCGTTACTGCTTTATGCGCCTCGATCGCAGCGTGTGCGACCTCGCCAACCGGTCGCTCCCAGCTCTTGCTGCTTTCAGATGACCAATTGAACCAAATGGGCCAGCAGGCTTTCGCACAATACCAACAGGACATACCCACCGCTGACCAAGCCAGCCATCGCTACGTCCAGTGCATTACCAATGCCATTGTAGATGTGTTGCCAAGCGAGCAACGCAATCTAGACTGGCAAATACGCGTATTTGAGTCTGAACAGCCCAATGCCTTTGCACTGCCCGGTGGCTATATGGGCGTCAATACCGGCATGCTCAATATCGCCACGACTCAAGACCAGCTGGCGTCGGTGGTAGGCCACGAGATTGGTCACGTATTAGCTCGTCATGCTAATGAGCGCGCCTCCACCCAAAGTGCAACCTCTCTTGGTTTATCGGTGATCTCAAGCGCATCAGGGATGCAAACACCCGCAGGCCAACAGCTGATGGGCGTGCTCGGCATGGGTGCAGAGTATGGGATTGCGCTACCTTTCTCCCGTCGCCATGAGAGTGAAGCCGACTTAATCGGCCTGCGGTTGATGGCTCAGGCAGGCTTTGACCCGCGTGAAAGCGTCACGCTGTGGGAAAATATGCAGTCGGCTTCCAGCGGTGGCGCACCGCCCGCCTGGATGTCGACCCACCCCAGTGAAGGCCAGCGCATTCAAGGGCTTCAAGCCAATATGGAAGAAGCCCTGGCAAGCTATGAGCAAGCACGCAATAGCGGCCGCACCCCCAACTGCCCACGCCCATAGGCGATTTAACTTTGAGGTTTGAATGATTCGACTTGGTTTACTGTTGCTTGTTCTCCCCGTGCTAGTGTTACTCGGCGTCTATTTCTGGGAGTTAGGTGATGTCCGCGCCTGCCAGTTAGATGGCGGATACTGGGACTACCTGGCAAGCGTGTGCCGCGAAACGCCACAGCCGTTTGTATCCTGGCTAGAGCGCTCACCGCTGCTGGTCAACGGCGGCATGCTACTCTCGGTGGTTGGCTTGGTGATGTGCATGGTTGGCTTTTACACCAAACCTCGTTAGCAACACGAGAACCACCCGCATTAACCAAAAAAGGCAGCCGCGATGGCTGCCTTTTGCTATTTTCCCGTTAAAGAACATTCGCCCACTGGCTAGTCGCTGGAAATATTCAGCGATTGCCTTAACAGTGTGCGCACCGAGGCAGTTTCGGGCCGCACGTTACGCCATAAGAAAAAGGATTCGGCGGCTTGTTCTACCAGCATGCCCAGACCATCGAGCAGCTTAGCGCCGCGTGGCCCTGCCCACTGCAAAAACACCGTGGGCTCTGAGCCATACATCATGTCGTAGGCCCACGCCCCTGGGTTAAATAGACGATCTGGCAGTGGCGGCAAATCGCCGGAAAGGCTGGCGCTGGTACCATTGATCACCAGATCAAACTGGCCTTCTAACGTGTCAAACCCGCCGCCATGAAGGGTGCCTAAATCGGCAAACGCTTCGGCTAATTGAGCGGCTTTCTCCGCCGTTCGATTGACGATCACGAGTTCACGCGGCTGCTCAGCCAGCAGCGGTTCAAGCACCCCACGCACCGCACCACCTGCACCGACCACCAATATGCGCTTATCCTTGATAGGCACATGATGATAGCCAAGGTCACGCACCAGCCCAATGCCATCTGTGGTGTCACCATAAGTGCGGCCGTTACCACCGACAATCAGCGTATTCACCGCCTGAGCACGCTTTGCGCGGTGGCTTAAGGTGTCGCACAGCGCAAAGGCATCGCCCTTGAACGGTACAGTGACGTTGGCTCCACGCCCGCCATCTTCTATAAACGCCTGCCAGGCAGTGGCAAAGCCCTCTACCGGCGCAAGTTCGGCAGTATAGGTCATAGATTGCTGGGTTTGATTGGCAAACTCACCGTGAATTAACGGCGATTTAGAGTGCTTAATCGGGTTGCCAAACACACAGTAACGATCGGTCATATACGCTCCTTAAGCGTTACCTTGCTGAGCGGCTTCAGTAAGCCAGTCCCGAGGCACCAAGTACTCATGCAACTGCGCCTCACGGCTACCCGCTGGCGGCGTAAACGCGTATTCCCAGCGGGCCAGCGGCGGCATCGACATTAAGATAGACTCAGTACGCCCGCCGCTTTGCAGGCCAAACAGAGTGCCCCTATCCCAGACTAGATTAAATTCGACATAGCGGCCGCGGCGGTAAAGCTGAAAATCACGCTCTTTTTCACCCCATGTATCATCCTTGCGGCGCTCAACAATTGGCACGTAAGCATCCAGAAAGCTGTCGCCCACCGCACGCTGGAAAGCAAAACAGTCGTCGAAACTACCTTCATTTAAATCATCGAAAAACAGCCCACCCACGCCTCGGGTCTCTTCACGATGTTTCAAGTAGAAGTACTCATCGCACCACGCTTTGTAGCGCGGATAAACGTCTTCGCCAAACGGCACGCAGGCTGCTTGGGCAACCCGATGCCAGTGCACAACATCTTCAAATACCGGGTAGTAAGGCGTTAAATCAAAGCCACCACCGAACCACCATACTGGTGCTTCACCCTGTTTTTCGGCGATAAAGAAACGTACATTTCCGTGGCTGGTCGGCACATTAGGGTTTTTAGGATGGAGTACCCAGGACACCCCCACTGCATGAAAGCTGCGCCCAGCAAGCTCTGGCCGTGCAGCCGTTGCCGAAGGTGGTAGCTGGGCACCATAAACATGCGAGTAGTTGACACCGCCTT
>SKHS01000212.1 GCA_007116835.1 Halomonas sp. | reverse complement strand
CCAAAGGAGAGTTGCTATGCTGCTTAATCGTTCCAATACGGCTGAGCTGTTACACACTCGCTGGAAAATGGCGGCAGGCGTATGCGCAGTGGTGGGGTTGTTGGTCGCTCCCACGGCCCATGCTCACCACCACAACGCGGATAATGGCCATGAAGGTCACGGGCAACAAAGTAGCAGTAACAAAGATCACGGTGACAATCCGGCGGTAGTGGCGTACAAAGCCGCCAACGATCGCATGCATGAAGATATGTCAATGTCCTTTACTGGCGACCCTGATGTGGATTTTGCAAAAGGCATGATCCCTCACCATGAAGGTGCTATTGCCATGGCAGACATCGTATTGGAGTACGGTGAAGATCCCGAGATTCGCCAGCTGGCCGAGGACATTATTGCTGCGCAAGAGAGCGAAATTGCTTTCCTTCGCGAGTGGTTGGAACAGCAAGGTCACTGATTAACGTTTTCCTCACCTGACTATTCACCCCTGACTATTCACAGTAGTGCTATCCTGCTCGACTCATTAAGCATGTCTCTAAGGAGCGCTGTGTGTCGGGCTTGATTTACTGGTTGGATATGGCAGGGGTGATTGTATTTGCCCTGTCAGGGGTGATTTTGGCATGCCGTTCGCGGATGGACCCTTTCGGCATGCTAGTGCTCGCGGCGGTGACCGGGATTGGCGGCGGTACACTGCGCGACTTAGTGCTGGGTGTGCGCCCTGTCTTTTGGGTGACAGACCCGACCTATTTGTGGGTGATTTTGGCCACGGTGGGCGTGTCGTTAGTCGGGTTTCACTATATTCATCGCCTTTCCAGGGGCTTTTTACCGGTTGCGGATGCGTTTGGACTGGCGCTGTTTACCGTGATAGGCACGCATAAAGCGCTGCTGCTTGGCTCGCCAGGCGTAGTGGCGGTGTTAATGGGAATGATGACCGGTGTTGCAGGGGGCATGATTCGTGATGTGTTGGCCCAGCGGGTACCCATGGTGCTTCGGGAAGAGATCTACGCGACGGCGGCCTTGGCCGGTGGAGTGGTGTATGTGGCGCTTGATGCGTTAGATGCGCCGCTCACGGTAGCGATTGCAGCGGCACTGATAGTGACGCTGGGGCTGCGCCTCGCGGCGATTCACTGGCACTTGGCGCTACCGGTATTTGCTTGGGTAACCTTGCCGCCGAAAACTCACGATGACACTGCCACGCCGCTTTCAACGCCTCAGAAGGCGAAAGAGCGGGTGAAAATGATTCGGCGAGAGCGTAAAAAGCGTTCATAAAAAACGTTCATAAAAATACCAGTAGGTCATTTCTCAGTGGTGATTAATGGCGCGCCAGCGATCAAACCAAAGACGGGGTTGTAACACCTTCAACGTGGGTTCGCTGTCGACTAACTCGACACCTATGCCCAGTGCCCCAAGCCGGGCATAGAGTGCACCGTTGGCATGTTCGTCGGCTAAGGTAACATCGGAAAGCAGCAGCAACGGGCCGCCGGTAAGCGTCAAATCATGCAGTTGAATCTGTTCACCGTTCATGTCTAGCTGTGCATTGCCCTTGATATTGCGCACGTTTAATAGTCTACCCAGCCAGTCGCTTTCACGGGCGCGCGCTAAAAAGAGCCGAGCCAATAGCCCGGTATCGCGCATGCCAAGGCGCAGCTGGCTGGTCAAGCGAATAGGGTCGTCCCACTCAAGTTGGGCACCTTCCATGGTGAGCTGGACCCACCAGCCGGCATCCTGGGCACCTTCTGCACTTTGCCGAAAGACGTTTTCAAGGCGTAGAAAGGAGTCGTTAGCGTTAAAGCGGCGGGCTTCTAGATCCCCCTCGGTGAGTATCAGGTGTAGCTCAACGTCGCCTCTTAAGCGTTGGTCGAGCAGCGCAAGCTCAGTGCCAAACGCGCGCAGGGTAAGCTCGCCCTGAGCGGTCATTCCTTCCAGCCGCCATTCGCTAGTAAGGCTGGCTTGGCCGCCTAGTAAGTTGATACCGGCCTCCTCAGGAAGGTAGCGGTTGTAACGAGTAAAGTCGGGCACGTCCATAATGGGCAGTGAGACTCGGGTCGTAAAATACGCCGGGTCCGGTGACTCCAGCACCTCGCTAAAGTGATCTGTTTCGGTAGTGAGGGCAAAGTGGCGACCTTCCAGGTGAGGGCGGTCGTCGTCCTGGCGCATCAGCGAAAAGTGTGGAATACCCAGCGACAGCCTAGCCTGCTCGGTGGTGTCGAGCTGGGCTGTCAGTTCACCGCGCCCCGTCGCGATGTAATCTAAAAATGCTACCTCAAGTTGGTTAGCGTTTACTCGCAGCCTGGTGGGTGCTAGCAAGCGGTCATTACGAAATGCGCCTTGGGCTAATAGCTGACCATTGCCGGAAAGCGCCAGCCCATGGGCATCAGGCAGAAAGGTGTTTAAAAAGCTCAATCGCTGAACGCTGCCTTCAAGGATGAACTGCCCGCTGAGCGCATCGCTGCGCTGAAAACGGCCTTCTCTCACTACCAGCGTGCTCTCTAAGCGTTCGCTAGGGGCGATGCTGTCCGCAACCTGCCAGCGTAGGCGAGAGCCGCTGATGTCCAGCTGAGAGCCGTCTAACAACGCCTGTTGAATGGTCAGCCTGAGCTGAGCCTCGCTTTCCAGCGCGCCACTCTGCTCGCTGTGTTGCCAGCGGGTGGCTACTTGTTCACCCTCTAAGAAGATCTCTCCACGCACCTGCTCTGTAGTGAAGTCGAGCTGTCCATTGCTGGTGGCTCGACCACTTAGCAGCTGTAGCGGGGCAGGGTCGGGCAGCACCGCGCCCAGGTAGGTTTGCAGAACGCTGATATCGGGCAGGCGTGCGGATTGCCACTGTAGCTTAGCGGTAGCGCTTTCCCGCGCCTGGTCGGCGTCAAGCGGACTGAGTGCGTTCAGCGTAATCGCTGCATCTGCTAGTAGCTGCCGCTTTTGGTGATGAAGCGTTGCATCGGTGAACACCAGGGTAGTATCAACGATCTCTTCAGGGGTTAACGTGGCGGTAAGCGACCCACTGCCCTGAGCTGTCACATCAAGCAGCTTGGCAGCCAGTGTTGGCGCTTGGATAGCAAGCGAGGCGTTGTATGGGCGAGCGTCGCGTAGGCTGGCACTGGCATCAATTTCTCCGCTGCCTGACAGCGTTATGCCCTGGCCATCCAGCGTATGAGCAAGGTAGCGGTCAAGCATATCTAAGCGCGTGATGTGACCGTTAAGCGCAAGGTCTGCGCTGGTAGGCAGCGTTAACTTATCCAGACGCTGATTAGGAATGTCGGTGGCGAGCCGCAGCTGGGTGTTCGTAGCGTATAAATGAGTGTCTGCCAGCTCGACATCAGTGAGCTGGGTTGAAAAGTGTAGCAGGTCGTTCTCTACGGCGAGACGCACTTGTCCTTCACCAGTGGCCGTATGCCGAGGAGGGGGCGTGTCCGCAATCAGCCATCGGGGTGACGCTTGATCACGCGGGCGAAGATGGCGCTCATCAAGGGACACGCGCAGCGCTGGGGCGTCTAAGGTAAGCTCGCTGCCGGGTTGGAGTTTGCCAGCATGTAAAGTGAGTTCGCCAGCTAGTGCGCCGCGCCCGTCCAGCGCTAGCCAGGGCAGCGCTTCCAAGTAAGGCATAAAAACGTCCCAGGCATCTGCCTGGGCATCGATGGTTAGCTGGGCGGTCAGGGCGCTGAGTAGCTCTGCGGTCAGCTCGTCGCTGGTGAGCTGCGCGGTGGCAACGCTGGCTAAAGAGGCATTAGCGCGTAATTGAATATCGCGTACCAGTGTGGCTTGGTCGCTTAGGCGCATTAAACGCCCTTGACTGATATCTAATGTCACCTCGGGAACCGCCAGCGCTTCGCGGCTAAACTGCGTGTCTGCAACCTGCAGTTGGCCTTCGGCTTCCAAAGCAATATCGCCTACCGTTAAGCGGCGAATGCCGTTAGCATCCAGTGCTTGAATATGCAGCTCACCGCGCAGCAGTGCGAGCAGCGAAAGCGACAGCGTCGCCTGTTGAGCCTCAACGGCGACAAAAAGTGCTTCGTCCTCCCGGGCTAGGTAGAGGTTGTCTACTTCCCAGCGCCCTGGATGGAGGCTGGTGGCGTCTGTCCAGCGAACCTCGACACCTTCAATCTGAGAAATGCGCTGGGGTAGCCACTGGCTGTTAAGTAACCATCTGCTGCCAAATGACCACATTAATGCGATGACTAACGCGCCTAACAGCGTTATGAATAGCGCCCGTGGCAAGCGTTTTGAAGTGGGGGGTTCATTCGACATAAGCGCTTCCTTGCAGATGACTCCTGTTGGCGAACGTTTTATGGCATTATGCGCCACGTGGAGCCGTTATGGGTTT
>SKHS01000052.1 GCA_007116835.1 Halomonas sp. | reverse complement strand
TGAACTGGCGATTCAGTAGGGGCATCAGGTTGTGGCGCTGCTGCATTTTGCCAGTTAGCGAACCGACTGGGAGGCGACGTTTCTGATGCGTCGAGTGATATCGTTTCCGGAGGGTAGCAAAGCCCAGCATCGGCACAGCCCTGAAAGGTTAATTCAATGCTGATAGGGCCATTGTAGGGCGTTGCGAGCGGCGTTTCAAAAACCAGGGTGTCGCGGAAAATATAGACATCGCCCATGAACTCATCATTGGTGAATGTCCCTTCAGGCAGGATAGACGCTTCAAGCGTGACGCTGGCGTCTTGACTAGTAACGGAAAATTGGTGGCGATATAGGTAGTACGTTTCAGCAATATCGATTCCGATATAAACGCTATCTCCATCGTGCCAAGCGGTGGGTTGGAAGGCTTCTAGAACCGGTAAGAAATCACTTTGATTGCTGGAAGAGGAAAACCACTGGGCATGGGCTAGCAGGGGAAGCCAGCAGAGTAAAAGAAACAGGCTTAAACGCTTAAAAGAGAGCACGAAGTATCCTTACGCAGACGTGTCGGTGAGATTTTGAAATAGCATATCCTACCTTGTGGGGTCAGCGTAGATGCTGCGGTGACGTGACGCGCTTCTTCATCCTCCGTTAATGTCAAACCGCAATGCTCAGCTAAATAGCCAGTAACAGAAAAGGCTGCCACGTGGGCAGCCTTTGATGGTACAGCCGGCTAGGTTAAGCCTTGTGGTAAGCCGCTGCTGATTTTTCAATCGCCTTGCGTGCAGCCTCAACACCTTCCCAGGACTCAACTTTTACCCACTTACCTTTTTCAAGATCTTTATAGTTCTCGAAAAAGTGAGCAATCTGCTGGCGAAGCAGTTCAGGAAGATCAGTGACTTCTTGGACGTCGTCATACAGGGTGCTTAGCTTGGGATGCGGAACGCATACCAGCTTGGCATCTTCGCCTGCTTCGTCAGTCATATTTAAAATGCCGACGGGGCGCGCACGAATAATGCTGCCCGGTGCCACAGGGTGAGGGGTGACTACCAGCGCGTCCAGGGGGTCGCCGTCATCGGCAAGCGTGTGAGGGATAAAGCCGTAGTTGGCTGGATAGAACATGGGGGTAGCCATGAAACGGTCGACGAGCAGGGCACCCATGTCTTTATCGATTTCATATTTGATCGGCGCGTGGTTAGCAGGAATCTCAATCGCCACATAGATATCGTTGGGCAGATCCTTTCCAGCGGGGATGTTATCAAAGTTCATCGTTGGTTCCTTGGCTTGGCATGTGTAGAACAATAGCTAAGCAGTGACTAAGCAGTGGCTAAGCAGTTGATGCGTAGTTGGTGCATTGCATTAATGGCGAAGAATTATACGAAGATGGGTGGTGGATTACCAATGCGACATAGGTGTGTGCTGCTGACAAATTGTTAAAATCCTAAAATAACCCCCTGTTTTTAGGCCTTCGCGACGTTTGGCGGGCATCGTTTCCGCTTATCAGCGTGTATCATAGTTACCGTGTGGTTCCCATGAAGAGCCGTAAGCCTAGGAGGATGAGTGGCGCACGCCCAGTTACTAATCAGTTATGGTCAAGCTTTTGTTGCTCCCGATAGGCGTCTACATCGAAGCTCTATGTCGGTGCGGCTGCCAAGCGCGCCGCTATTGAAAGTGAAAGGCGGGTGCGCGGTCATTAGCGACTCGATTTCTCGCAACACCATGGCCAAACAGGCGGGCGATTTAAGTGTTCGTGGTTTTTTAGCCGACTTTTACTCTACGCCTGATCACTGGGACACGAAAACGTCAGCAACAAGAGTGCTGCGGGCACTCAATGGCTGGTGCTACAGCCAGAGTCAGCATGTCAAAGAGGGCAGCTTCGTTTCTTCGCTGTCGGCCATGGTATTTCGTGAGCGTGAAGCACATTTATTTCACATGGGCGATACCTTGGTGTTCCGCTTGCGTGGCGCTGAATTTGAGCAGCTGACCCGTGACCACGTAACCGATGTCGGCGGCTATCGATATCCATCACGTGCATTGGGTATGGATGGTAGTGTTGATATTGACTACACACACTTGCCACTCAAACAAGGTGACTTTTTCCTTTTCACTACCCAGGGCGTACGCGGCACGCTAATGCCTTCTGACTATGTGCGGCTGATTCGTCAAAATGCCAGTGACTTAGACGCTGCCTGTGAGTGCCTTGCCAGTGAGGCAAAACAGCGTGCACAGGATCGAGGGTATGGGGGCGATCAGTTTTGCTTTCAGCTAGTGCGTATTGATGAGTTGCCGGAAGAGTCTGAAGACCATCCTGGGCTCATTTATGGGGATCTGCCCATTCCGCCTGAGCTAGCGCCCGGTGATCGGCTTGATGGGCTTGAAGTGCTGTCGGTGCTCTCACGCAACGCTCAATCCAGGGTCTACCATGTTCGTGACGTGTACTCAGAGCGTGAAATGGTGATGAAGGCACCCAGCCCAGAGCTATCGCTGCGTAATGCCTACTTGGAACATTTTTTACTCCAGCAGTGGGTAGTTGAGCGGGTTAACTCGCCGTTTGTGGTCAAGGTGATGGAGTCGTCGCGGCCCCGCCGTTACCTCTATTATTTAATGCAGCACGTAGAAGGCGAAACGCTGAGGCAGTGGGCGGAAAGGCACCCACAAGCCAGCTTAAAACAGCGGTTAGATATTGCTAATCAGTTAGGTAAAGCGGTTAAAGCGTTGCATCACCGCGATATCATTCATCAGCAAATTACCCCTGATAACATCCTGATCGATGCCCATGGCAAATTGGTGTTGGCTGATTTTAGTGCGTGTCACATGCGTGAAGTGGATGGACACCGCCACTCTGGCGAGCTACTTAGGCAGATTGGCTTTAATGAACACTCTGCACCTGAATATGCGTTAGGCGACAGCGTAGGGCGGCGCAGTGATCAGTACTCTTTAGCGTCAACGGTTTACTGGCTGTTAACCGGCGCGCTGCCCTATACCTTGACGCCTAACCGGCTGCGCAGCCATACCGACCTTGAAGAGCTAAGCTATCGCAGTGCCCGCACCACTAATCCTGAGATCACGCCCGCGTTAGATGATGCGTTACGTCGTGCGCTCGACCCTCAGCGTGCACTGCGTTTTAGGCGGATGTCTGAGTTCCTACACGCGTTGCGTACGCCGTTAGGCCGAGTGCCATCCAGTGAGGAGCCTCGCCAGGAGTCTCGCCGCTTTTGGCAGGGTGTAGCGGGCATTCTGTTGCTTCTTTTAGTGCTTTCCTGGCTGCTGCGTTAACCAAGTGACGATCACCTCAGTCAGCCTAAAGTGGCCATAAAAAAGCGGCGCGATGAAGCCATTCATCGCGCCGCTTTTGCTGTTACTCGCCCTCGTTATCTATCATTGCGGCGGCGGTTACTGCCTTCGAGAGGCTTATAGCGTAAATTTAGGCAGCTTTTGCTCAACTTTCGCAAGTTTCAATTTAGCAACTTTGGGCAGGCCGTTTTCAAACGGAGGGAAGTCTTCGCCTTGGATTAACGGTGAGAGGTACTCACGGCAAGCGGGAGTAATTGAAAACCCATCTTCGCTGATAAAGTCGCGGGGCATGAATTTTTCTTGGTTAGCCACTTGAGACAGAGGGGCAGGAATGATGTCCCACTGATAAGGTGATTGAGAAACACGCCGAATGGCCGGCATCATGGCGTTTTTACCCGCCAGTGCTAGGGTTACCGCTTCACGGCCAACGGCATAGGCTTGCTCAACGTCTGTTTTAGAGGCTAAGTGGCGCGCGGCGCGCTGTAAATAGTCGGCCACTGCCCAGTGGTATTTATAACCGAGATCTTGCTTCACCATGCCCGCAAGCGTTGGTGCGACGCCGCCTAACTGACGGTGTCCAAAGGCATCGGTATTGCCGGCATCGGCGAGAAAGGTGCCATCTTCATAGTGCGCACCTTCTGATACGACGATGACACAGTAGCCGTACTTTTTAACGCAATCGTCGACTCTTGCCATGACGGCTTTACGGTCAAACGAAATTTCAGGGAAAATGATTAAGTGAGGCGGCTCGCCTTCACCTTCGCCCGCTAAGCCGCCCGCAGCGGCAATCCAGCCTGCATGACGGCCCATGACTTCGAGTACAAACACTTTGGTGGATGTCGCACACATAGAAGCGATATCCAGCGAAGCTTCACGGGTAGACGTGGCAATATACTTAGCAACGCTACCAAAGCCTGGGCTGTTGTCGGTAATAGGCAGGTCGTTATCGACGGTTTTAGGCACATGAATTGCCGTCAGCGGATAGCCAAGCTTCTCAGACAGTTGTGACATTTTTAAGCAAGTGTCTGCGCTGTCGCCGCCGCCATTGTAGAAAAAGTAGC
>SKHS01000107.1 GCA_007116835.1 Halomonas sp. | reverse complement strand
TATAACCCTCTTGTCCTTCTGTGTAGCGCTGTACGACTAATAGCTTGAATGCTTCCTTATACTTCGCCATGAAAAACACCCCAATCGCTGGATGAGTGTCCAACTTTTGGGGTGCAGTTCAGATGCGGGGTTTTTTTATGCCTGGATTAAGCGAGGTTCCGGCTCTAGCTTAACGCCAAACCGATCGTATACCGTTTGAGCTATCTCACTCGCAAATTGCAAAAGCTCATGGCGCCTACCACCGCCAAAATGCACCAACACCAGGGCTTGTCGTGCATGAACACCAAAAGCCCCCTCTCGAGCCCCCTTCAATCCACATTGGTCGATTAGCCAACCAGCCGCTAACTTAGTTTGCCCCTCAGGCTGAGGAAAATGCGGCATGTCTGGGTAATGCTGTAACAGGTCAGCTGCCTTGGTACTGCTTACTAACGGATTTTTAAAAAAGCTGCCTGCATTTGCTAGTACCTGAGGGTCAGGTAGTTTTTCTTGGCGAATAGCGCAAACCGCTTGAGCCACCGCTAACGGGCTTGGCACGGCAGTTCCCCGGGCAGCTATCCTAGCCGCCAAATCTCCATAACCCAGCTTAGGGGCAGGCTGGGTTGATAAGCGTAGCGCCAGCCGAGTAATCACCACTTTCCCTGCCAGCGCTCTTTTGAAGACACTGTCGCGGTAGCCAAATTGGCACGCCTCGGTGCTTAACCAGCTAACGTTCCCAGAAGACAGCTCGACCACCTGTACGCCGAGTAACACATCATTGAGTTCAACGCCGTATGCCCCGATATTCTGCACGGGAGCCGCGCCACAGTCGCCTGGAATCAGAGCTAAGTTTTCGATGCCCCACAGGCCTTGGGCCGCCAGCGCCATGACTAACGAATGCCAATTAACGCCAGCGCTTACATACGCAATAACCGCATCCCCATGACGCTCTAGCCACCACTGCTGCATCCCAGGGCGAATGGTGATACCGGTTAGTTCAGCAGGCAGAAGTACGTTACTGCCACCTCCTAGTAGCGTGATAGCCCACTGCCTGTCGACAGCGGTACGCACTACCTGCTGAAGCGCGCCCAGCGTGGAAGGCGCAGCATAGCGCTCGGCTTTACAGGGTAGGCGTAGCGTATTGGCAGCCGTTAAATCAAACGACTGCTGAATGCCCAGCAAACCACTACCGCTCACGGGCCAGCTCAGCAATCAGGCCTGTAGAGGCGGCTTCAATCATATCCAACACCTGTTCAAAGCCCTCTTCCCCGCCGTAGTAAGGGTCTGGCACATCCGTCTCAGGTAAGCCTGCAAAGGCTAAAAAAAGCCCCACATGCGCCTGACTCTCTATTGGTTGAAGCGCACGCATGGCTTGAAGATTGTCACGATCCATAGCCAGCACATAGTCGAACGTTAAAAAGTCATTGGCACTCAGCTGACGCGCGCGGAGATGACTGATATCGACACCACGCTGCAGCGCCGCCGCCTGGGAGCGCTGATCTGGGGCCTTACCAACATGCCAGTCACCTACTCCACAGGAGTCGATGCTGACGTGGCCATCAAGGCCAGCCTGCTCTACGGCACGCTGAAAGACGCCTTCTGCGGTTGGAGAACGGCAAATATTACCTAAGCAAACAAACAGTACCCGCTTCATTCGCTATCACCTTTTCTTTCGCTAGCTAAGAGTGCTCTCACCCTCGCCAAGTCTTCGGGTGTGTCCACCCCAGGCGGGTTAATGGTGCTGGCCAACGCCACCTGTATTGCGTAACCGTGCTGTAGTGCACGCAGCTGTTCCAACTGCTCAAGCTGTTCCAGGCTTGAGGGTGTCAGCTCACGATACGCCGCCAAAAAACGGGCTCGATAGGCGTAAATCCCGATATGGCGGAGCCACGCATCGGTTGCTAACAGCACAGGCTGTGCTTTGAATTGCTCTCGATCCCAAGGAATAGGGGCGCGGGAAAAATATAAGGCACGCCCTTGTAAGGAGCGAACCACCTTAACAACGTTGGCGTTAAATAGCGTTTCAACATCGCTAATCGGTTCAGCAAGAGTCGCTATAGCCGCATCGGGATCCTCGGCTAAGCGCATTGCCACCTGGTCAATCAGCACTGGGGGGATAAGCGGCTCATCCCCCTGGACATTGACGATCAACGCATCATCACTTAACCCTAGCTGTTCTGCCACCTCGGCCAGCCGGTCGGTACCCGAGGGGTGGTCCGAGCGCGTCATGATCACGTCTGCACCGTAGGGCAGCATCGCTTCTTGAATACGTGCATCATCGGTTGCCACCACTACCCGAGCAGCCCGACTTTGACAGGCTCGCCGCCAAACGTGGGCAACCATCGGCTCACCGGCAATATCTAGCAACGGCTTACCAGGCAAACGGGTAGAGCCAAAACGGGCAGGGACAACGGCAATAAACTCAGGCTCAGCGACACCCATTACGCCTCTCCTTTACGACCTGGCGAAGTAGGCAATTTTTCATCGGCATCCATCACACGCGCCTCTTCCGGTAGCATGACGGGAATACCATCTTGAATGGGATAGGCCAAACCATCGTAGTGGCAGCACAGCTCTTGGGCCTCACGGTCATATTTCAGCTTGCCATTGCAAAGCGGGCAAACCAGCATTGCCAATAGTTCCTTATCCATCCGTGTATCCCCTTTCAAAAAGCGCTGACAGCTTAGCTGCCAACCAGTGTTCAAACTCTGGCGGAAGCGTAGCCTCCACCTCCAGTACCCAGCTATCAGGTGGCGCTAACGCTTGGCATTTCACCGCATCTTTAGCCGTCATCACAACCGGACGCTGATCGACAAATTGGAATGTCTGCTTATCAAAGCGCTGATGATCTGCAAGTGGGTGCATATCACCGTCAACCCCTAGCGTTCGCAATGTATTAAAAAACCGCTCCGGATGGCCGATACCAGCAATACCATGCACCGGTAGCGTGAACGGCAGCGGCACAAGCGCCCGGCGCTGCTGGCTATGCAGGTGTCGCCAGTGCTGGGGGGCAAGCACCATAGGCACACCATTCACGCCTACGGCATGACGCTGCTCGCCATTTATAATCACCGCATCTACTCGCGACAAACGGTTGGGGCTTTCTCTCAGCGGCCCCGCCGGCAAACAGCGGCCATTGCCCAACCCGCGGGCACCGTCAATCACTACCAATTCGATATCCCGACCCAGAGCCAAGTGCTGCAAACCGTCATCACTAATAATAATATCGCAGCCCTGTTCAATGAGCGCTTGCGCGCCTCTCGGGCGCTGCGGGTCAGCAACCACGGGGCAGCCGGTCTGCTGTGCCAGCATCAGTGGCTCATCACCACTGTGGGCAGGGTCTGTGGTCGCTACCACATGCAGGGGGTAGTTCACCGCCTTGCCACCATAACCGCGCGTGACGATGCCAGGAGAATAGCCGCGCTGAACCAACCAACGTGACAGCCACGCTACTAAGGGGGATTTACCCGTCCCACCAAGGGTAATATTTCCCACCACAATAACCGGCACTGACGCTTGCCAAACGGTCTTCTTTCCGCTGCTGTATTGAGCGTCGCGGCGCGACATAAGATAACGGTATAAAGTGCCTAATGGATACAGAGGAACAAGCCATTGGCTGTCGTCATAAGCGGCCTTTAGCCAACGCTGCTCAAGGCTCATTCACTCTCCTGGAACTGAAGCTGATATAGCGCTGCATAGGCACCTCCTGCGTCTAACAACGATTGATGGGTGCCTTGCTCAATAATACGCCCCTGCTCCATCACCAGAATGCGATCTGCCCGCTCAATGGTGGAAAGCCGATGGGCAATCACCAACGTCGTACGTCCTTCGCAAACATATTCAAGCGCTTTTTGAATATAGCGTTCTGACTCGGTATCCAACGCAGAGGTTGCCTCATCCAGCACTAGAATGGGGGCATTTTTGAAAATTGCCCTGGCAATGGCTAAGCGCTGACGCTGCCCACCGGAAAGCATCACCCCATTTTCGCCCACCATGGTGTTATAACCTTGGGGCAGTTTTTCAATAAACTCGCTGGCATATGCTGCCTTGGCTGCCGCCTCAACGGCCGCCGCATCAGGATTGGCTACGCCATAAGCGATGTTATCGGCAATCGTGGCGTTAAAGAGCGTCACCTGCTGCGAGACCAAGCCAATATGCTGACGCAATGGCCCTAGGGCAAAGTCATCCGCATTAATACCGTCAATCAAAATACGCCCTTTGCTCGGACGATAAAAACGTGGCAGCAGGCTAACCAGCGTCGATTTACCGCTACCGGAACGGCCAACAATCGCTACCAGCTCACCAGGGGCAACATTGAGAGTAATGTCATGCAATACGTAGGGCTGGTCATCCGCAT
>SKHS01000188.1 GCA_007116835.1 Halomonas sp. | reverse complement strand
TGGCGGGGGTGTTTTACCATGTCAAGGCAGACTTAACGAAAGGAATGGTTAGCTTGCGCTTTGCCGAAAGCGATGCCTGATCCAGCGTTTCAAGCGCACGGCATAGCTCTCCAAGTTCACGCGGGCCACGGTGCAAAATATAGCGCCCAACATCGTCAGGCAACTGCATGCCCCTTACATTGGCGCGCAGTTTCAGCGCAGCCAGACGCTCAGTATCATCCAGAGGGTGCAAATGAAACGTCACGCCCCACGCCAAACGTGATGCCAAATCAGGTAGTACAACGTCCAGCTGACGAGGAGACGTATTGGCCGCGATCACTAATGCCTTACCCGCGTCGCGTAGCCGATTAAACGCATGAAACAGCGCCTCTTCCCAGCGTTTACGCCCGATCACATACTCAAGATCATCAATCGCCACCAAGTCTAGCCGCTCAATATCTTCAAGCATTAAAGGGGGAAAATGACCAAGGTCAGCTAACGGCAGGTATAGGGCACGCTTGTCAGCATCAGACGCTGCGTGACAAGCCGCCTGCAAAAGATGACTACGGCCGCTACCTGGTGCGCCCCATAGGTATAGGAAGGGTTCAGCATCACGTTCAAGCTGCCGGTTTAAGTACTCGATTAATGGGGTATTCGCGATCGAGGCATAGTAATTATCAAACGTCGCGTCATCCCGCAACCCCACCCCAAGTGGTAGCTGTGCCGGTACTCGGCTCATGGTGACTCCCTTTCATCGTGACGTCCCGGTCTATTGTCAAGCTGCTGTACGGATTGGATGTGCTGTGTATCGTACAGAGTGCTGTTTTTATAACGCGTTTTTAGCTCTTTTAGGAGCACCATGATGACGGCAGCCGACGGTAATGCCAAGAGCACCCCGGTGAGCCCAAAGAGACTACCACCCGCTAACACAGCAAAGATGACGGCAACTGGGTGCAAGCCAATCTTATCGCCGAGTAGTTTTGGCTGCAGCACGACGCTCTCCGTCACTTGCCCAACGCTAAAGACAGCCAACACACCTAGCAGCGCCCACCATGAGTCAAACTGAAACAGCGCTACAATCATGGCCACGCCTAGCCCCACAATAAAGCCTAAGAACGGTACGATGCTTAGCAGTCCAGAGACAACGCCTATTAACAGTCCAAAACTTAGTCCCATCAATGTTAAACCAATCGCATAAATAACCCCCAGACAGAGCATCACCAACAGCTGCCCTCGTAGAAAGGCGGATAATACGTCGTCACAGCGGCGGGCTAAACGGGAAATATCATCCACCCACTGCCTAGGTGCCAGATCAATAATACTGTTCAAAAGACGATTCCAGTCGAGTAATAAGTAAAATGTTACGACAGGGATAAGCGCCACGTAGGTGATCCAGGTAGCGAAGGCCATGCCAGAGCGACCAATTTGGCCTAACGCTTGGGCTACATACCCCCCTGCATCGCGCCAGTTTTCTGCCAGAGTCGTCTGTACATTATCTAGCTCGTTGCGCAAATCATACCCTGTCCAATCTAATACCTGTGGGGCTAACGCATTTTCGACCCAATCAAAAACGCTAGGCACCACTTCGCCTAACTGCTTGGTCTGGTGAATAATAAGGGGAATCAAAATTAACAGGCTAGCCGCTAAAATCAGCGACAAAACTAAAAAGACGCTCGACACTGCCAATGGGCGTCCCATGCCCCACTTTTGAAATTTATTAGCCAGCGGGTCTGCCAGATAAGCGAGTATCATTCCCGCAATAAACGGCATCAATACTGAATCCAGCAAATAAACAATACCCACCAACACGACTAACAACACAACGCCCCACCATGAATGTCGCATGTTCTCAGTATCCCTCCTGGAAAGATGGTTTGTGCTCTAGCCTACTTAAAGAGTCATAAAAGTAGCATAGTGAGCCTTTGTTAACGCCGCACATCGATGCGACTTACGTCTCGCGGTGTTACAATCTGCCTCGTTATCGCCCCGGCACTGGCCAACGCGCCAGCACTACCCGTACTGCTATAGGCTTCACAGGACCCGTCATGACCGAGACCTCCACTTCTCCGGCTACTCCTTCACTCAGCTACAAAGACGCAGGTGTCGACATTGATGCCGGCAACGCGCTGGTTGACCGTATCAAACACGTTGCCAAACGCACCACTCGCCCTGAGGTACTGGGAGGCCTTGGCGGGTTTGGAGCACTGTGCGAGCTGCCCGCTGGCTACACACATCCCGTACTGGTGTCCGGCACGGACGGTGTCGGCACGAAGCTGCGCCTTGCCATGGACCTTGGTAAGCATGACACCATTGGCATCGACCTTGTCGCGATGTGCGTCAACGATTTGATCGTTGCGGGTGCTGAACCGCTGCTGTTCCTTGACTACTATGCCACGGGCAAGCTAGATGTGGATATCGCTGCCAATGTCGTAACAGGCATTGGTGCGGGCTGCGAGCTCGCTGGATGCGCACTTGTCGGTGGTGAAACCGCCGAAATGCCTGGCATGTATGAAGGCAGTGACTACGACTTAGCTGGCTTCTGCGTTGGTGTCGTTGAAAAAGCCGATATTTTAGATGGTAGCAAAGTAGCTGAAGGTGACATTCTGTTAGGCTTGGCCTCTTCAGGCCCGCACTCCAATGGCTACTCGCTCATTCGCAAAATTTTAGAAGTAAGCAATGCATCATTAACCGACACAGTGGATGGTCAACCACTTGGCGACGCCTTGATGGCCCCCACCCGCATCTATGTAAAATCACTGCTATCAATGATGCGTGACACCGACATTCCGGTTCATGCACTGTCACATATTACCGGCGGTGGTCTACTGGAAAACATCCCCCGCGTCCTTCCTGACACCCTCGCTGCACACGTTGATCTTGCTACTTGGCAGCGTCCAGAAGTCTTTAACTGGTTACAAGCTCAAGGCAACGTGAGTGAAACGGAAATGCACCGCGTACTGAACTGCGGCATCGGCATGGTGATTGTTGTACCACAAGCCGACGCGGAGCGTGCTATGTCGCACCTGCAAGCTCAGGGAGAGACCGTTTACCAGATTGGGCAAATTATTCAGCGCCAGGAGGACGCCGTCGTTTTGGAGAACCTTCGCGCATGAGCAGCACCGACCACAATAGCAACACGTTTAACGACACGTTAAACGACTTCACAGCAGAGCCCTCGGCAGCTCGGCGGATCGTTGTGTTGATTTCTGGTAGCGGCAGTAATTTACAGGCGCTGATTGACGCACAACGTCATGATCGCCTTGGCGGCGAGATTGTGGCTGTTATCTCCAACGAGCCAGATGCTTATGGCTTGAAGCGAGCGCTGGAAGCTGATATCGAAGCCGTTGCGCTGCCCCATCGCGAATACGATAGCCGCGATGCCTATGATGGTGCGCTTATTAAGGTCATTGAGCGCCATGAGCCCGATGTCATCGTTTTAGCAGGGTTTATGCGGATTCTGACGCCACGCTTTGTGCAACGCTTCCTAGGCAAAGTACTCAATATTCACCCCTCCCTGCTGCCGGCCTACCAAGGGCTGAACACCCACGCCCGGGTGTTAGCCGATGGCGCAGCCCAGCATGGCTGTAGCGTGCACTTTGTGACCGAAGAGCTAGATGGCGGTCCCGTTGTTCTGCAAGCAGAGCTAAACGTTGCCAATGACGATACCGTCGCGACTCTGAAGGAGAAAGTGCACGCGCGAGAGCACTTGATTTTCCCGATAGCCGTGCAGTGGTTCCTGGAGGGCCGGTTAAAGTACACCGCTGAAAATGCCACCATGGACGGTCATCCGCTCCCCCCTCACGGCATGCGTTTATCACACGCTGATGCTGCTGAAGAGCTGATGAAGAGCTAGACGAAAACGCCTAACGGCTGTACAAAGACAGTAGATAGTCTTAACAAAAACGCCTTACCGCTATCAGCGTGTAAGGCGTTTTGCATGTAAAAAATGGCGACCGTAATATTAGGTGCGAGGCAGCGTGACACCACGCTGGCCCATATACTTACCACCACGGTCTTTGTAGGACGTTTCACACACCTCATCAGACTCAAGAAACAGCATCTGCGCTACACCTTCATGAGCATAAATCTTAGCAGGCAGATTCGTCGTATTAGAAAACTCCAGCGTTACGTGCCCTTCCCATTCTGGCTCTAGGGGCGTTACGTTCACAATAATACCGCAGCGCGCGTAGGTAGATTTCCCAAGACAAATAGTTAACACACTGCGGGGAATACGAAAATATTCAACCGTGCGCGCTAATGCAAAGGAGTTAGGGGGAATAATGCAGACATCACCCTTTATGTCGACAAAACTCTTATCGTCAAAGGCCTTAGGATCGACAATAGCCGAATGGATGTTGGTAAACACCTTAAATTCATCGGCACAGCGCAC
>SKHS01000135.1 GCA_007116835.1 Halomonas sp. | reverse complement strand
GGTCACTACCCCCTCAAGATAGCGTGTCTACCAATTCCACCACTTCGGCATCAGGGGAGGCTAAAAAAGCAGTGTTACTACGTTACTCGCTGCTTTCCTCTAGCACTGGCGCGGTATTATCCATACTTGCAGGGCCATCGTCAAGCGTTGGGATGCTACGCTGCTGTTCGATTAGACGCGCGTCAGGAATACCCGCTTCCGGCGCTTGACCCGCCTGGGTTGCAAAGTACGCTAACGCCATTGAGGTAACAAAGAAGCTCGCTGCCAAAAACGCAGTCGCTCGGGATAAGAAGTTACCACTCCCCCGCGAACCAAACACCGTTTGCGATGCGCCGCCGCCAAAGGCTGCGCCCGCTTCGGCACCTTTCCCCTGCTGAAGCAGGATGAGCACAACCAAGGCGACCGCAATCACCACGTGAACCATAAGAATTGCAACTTGCATGGAATTATCCTACTGACTGACAAATGGCGTAAAATTCATCGGTTTTGAGCGAGGCACCGCCCACTAAACCGCCGTCGATATCCGGCTGGGCGAGTAGCTCAGCCGCATTGCTTGCATTCATACTACCGCCGTACAACAGCTTCAGCTGCTCGGCAAGCGCCTTATCAAAGCCTGCTTGGTAGGCACGAATACCTGCCATCACTTCTTGAGCTTGCTCAGGCGTAGCGGTTCGCCCAGTACCAATTGCCCATACCGGTTCATAGGCGATCACTACTTTAAGTCGTTGGACTGGCTCTAAACGCGCCATTACGTACCCCACCTGGCGCAGTACAACATCCATTGTACTGCCCGCATCGCGCTCTTCTAGGGTCTCCCCCACGCAAAGAATCGGGGTTAGGCCAACATCAAGGGCGGCTACCAAGCGATCAAAAACCTGCTCATCGCGCTCTTGATAAAGCTGACGACGCTCCGAGTGACCCGCCAACACATAGGCCACACCAAACTCTTTAAGCATACGCCCACTGATTTCTCCGGTGTGCGCACCTGAGTGTTGGGGATTGAGCGTTTGCGCCCCTAACTGCAACGGCGTGTTTTGGAAGGCGTTGCGTGCAGCTTCCAAATAGGGGAAAGGCGGAATAACGACAACATCGATATCAGCGGGCAATTTGGCCGCCTCGAAAGCGTCTCCAAATGCTTCAATCAACGCTGCGGAACCGTTCATCTTCCAGTTACCGGCAATTAATGGCGTACGCATCGATTATCCTCACTCAAGGTGGAGCGAAATGGTATAGGAGCGGCCTTGTCAAGACAACCGCTGTGATAAGCACAGCATCGTTTGCAAGCCGCTTTCTTAGGTATGTTAGCTGAGCAACGCCTGTACTTGACCCGCAAGCTTGTTGGCCAAACGATCTACATCAAGGTGGGCGCGACCCTCCACCATCACGCGAATCAACGGCTCTGTCCCCGAAGGTCGCAACAAAACACGCCCTTGGTCACCCAGCTCGTCCTCAAGCGCTGCTATTGCCTCTTGTAGTGGCTGGGCCGCCATCACGTCCTTAGCATTCGTGCCTGCGGGCAGCCTTACATTAACCAATGACTGTGGCACTTTCTCCAGGCCTTTCAGCAATGTCATCAGGGGCTTTTGCTCACGCATCATCAGCGCCAGCACCTGCAGCGCAGAGACAACGCCATCGCCAGTCGTTTGCACATGTCCACATACAATATGACCAGACGACTCGCCGCCTAGCTCCCAGCCATTGGCGGCCATCATTTCCATCACAAAACGGTCGCCTACTTTAGCCCGCTGGAAGGGGATACCCAACCGCTCCAACGCCATAGCCAGGCCAAAGTTACTCATCAGTGTGCCGACAACGCCACCCTGTAACAAGCCTCGCTCATGACGGTCTTTGGCAATCAAATATAAAATGTCATCACCATCCACCTCTCGGCCATCGGCGTCGACAAGCAGTACGCGATCACCGTCACCATCAAAGGCAACACCCAAATCAGCGCCTTGCTGAATAACCGCCGCGCGCAACGCCGCTGGATGGGTAGAGCCCACCTGATGATTGATGTTCAACCCATCCGGCGTCGCCCCAATAACGCTAACATCAGCCCCTAACTCACGAAACACGTTAGGAGCGATGTGGTACGTCGCCCCGTGGGCGCAATCCAGTACAACTTTCAACCCATGCAGGCTTAAGCGATCCGGCAGCGTTGACTTACAAAATTCGATATAGCGCCCAGCAGCATCATCAATTCGCGTTGCCTTACCCAGCTGAGCGGCGCTTGCGGTGCTCAACGGCGAGTCAAGCATCGCCTCTATGCGGTCTTCAACCTCATCGGGCAGCTTTTTGCCTTCAGCCGAGAAGAACTTAATGCCGTTATCGTCAAACGCATTGTGAGAAGCTGAAATCACAATGCCTGCATCGGCACGAAAGGTGCGTGTTAAATAAGCAATGCCTGGCGTAGGCATTGGCCCTAACAGTGCAACATCCACGCCTGCAGCGGACAGCCCTGCCTCCAGCGCTGACTCAAACATGTACCCGGAAATGCGCGTGTCTTTACCAATCAACACCCGCGTGCGGCCTTTTTCACGGCGCAACACCTGGCCTGCCGACCAACCGAGCTTGAGCATAAAATCAGCGGTGATTGGGGACTGACCAACCGTGCCACGAATCCCATCTGTGCCAAAATAGCGTCTTGTCATGAAGTCTTTTCCTTATTCAGTGGCGTTTCACAGCCCTCTTGAAGCACCGCCCAAGCCATATTCACGGCATCTACCGTCGGACCAACGTCATGAACACGCAAAATATTGGCACCACGCTCAACCGCCATGGCTGCCAGTGCCAACCCGCCAGACAAACGCTCCTCGACAGGACGCCCTAATACTTTACCAATCATACTTTTACGCGACATACCGACTAACAGGGGCAGCTCTAATACTTGTAGAGCGCTCATATATTTCAGCAGGCGCAAATTATGCTCGATGGTTTTACCAAAACCAAAACCCGGGTCAATCAATAGACGATGACGGCGGAGCCCCGCTGCATCGCAGGCGGCCACACGCTCAGCCAGGTAGGCGACGACCGCACTCTCTACCGGTTGATCATAGCTGGGCGCGCGCTGCATATCTTGCGGCTCACCCAGCCGGTGCATCAAGCATACCGGCAAACCACTGCTTGCCGCGGCACCCAGAGCACCCTCGCGCTCAAGCGCACGCACATCATTAATCATCCCAGCGCCTAGCGCGCATGCTTCACGCATCACTGCAGGGCTACTGGTATCGACCGACACCAACGCGTCTAATTCGCGCACCAGTGCTTCAATCACAGGGGCAACACGGTCTAACTCTTCCTGCTCAGATACCGCGCTAGCACCAGGACGGGTCGACTCTCCTCCCACGTCGATCATTGAAGCGCCTTCAGCCAACATACGCTCAGCATGACGCAGCGCGTTATCCAACCCTATATGCTGCCCGCCATCGGAAAAAGAGTCGGGGGTAACATTTAAAATGCCCATTACCCTTGGGAACGAGAGATCTAGCGAGTGGCGCCCACAGCGCAAATGAAAGGCGCTATCAGCTTCTCGCAAAGAGGATAAGGGTTCATCTATCGGTTTCATGTTACGGCCTGATAAAGAAAAGAAACATGACAGCTAAGTTTATACACAGCATAACAAAAAGGCGCCCCATGATGGGACGCCTTTGCTAACACCAAGCTTACGGCTCTAGGAGCCTGCAGGGCCGCCTAGCGGATCAGAAGGACGGCGACGAGGCTCGTCATCATCTTCCTCACCGTCATCACCAGAAGCGCCTGGGGACGTGTCATCAACATTGTCACCCGCCTTTGCTTCAGGCTTTTCATCGTTAACACGCGTGCCACCACCGGATGAGTCGCCATCGTTCCAGCCTTCTGGAGGACGCGGGTCGCGGCCTTCCATAATATCTTTCAGCTGGTCAGCATCAATGGTTTCGTACTTCATCAATGCTTCGGCCATAGCATCTAACTTATCGCGATTATCTTCCAAAATCTGACGCGCCCGCTCGTAGCACTCATCGATAATCTTGCGCACTTCTTTATCGAGGCGCGAGGTCGTTTCGCCAGACTTCAGCTTACCGCCACCTTGACCAGGGCCACCTAGGAACTGGTGAGACTCGTCCTCGTCATACATGATCGGACCCATCTCATTCGACAGCCCCCACTTAGCGACCATGTTATGGGCAAGTTCGGTTGCGCGCTTGATATCGTTAGAAGCACCGGTAGTCACACCGTTAGCGCCCAGCGTCATCTCTTCAGCGATACGGCCGCCAAACAGCGAGCAAATTTGACTAAGAATTTGCTGGCGCGACAGGCTGTAACGATCCTCTTCCGGCAGGAACATCGTGACACCCAGCGCACGTCCACGCGGAATGATGGTCACTTTATAAACCGGGTCATGTTCGGG
>SKHS01000303.1 GCA_007116835.1 Halomonas sp. | reverse complement strand
CACGATGCGCCGCGAGGTGCATAATCGCTTCGATGCTGTTGGCGTGCTGCTTTACGATCCTGCTCGTGACGCGTTAGTCCTCGTTGAGCAGTTTCGGGCGGGTGCGATTGATGATCCGCTTTCTCCCTGGAAGTTAGAGTTGGTGGCGGGGCTTGCAGATAAAGATGAATCTCTTGAAGACGTTGCCCGCCGAGAAGCGCTGGAAGAGTCAGGTTGCCAGGTGGGCGCGTTGACTAAATTGCATACCTATTACCCAAGCCCCGGTGCATGTAACGAACGGGTGACACTGTTTTGTGGTTTAGTCGATACCCAGGGCATGGGAGGCATTCATGGATTGGATGATGAGCACGAAGATATTCGTGTTCACGTGGTAACTTTCCCGACGGCATGGGAACTCCTAGAGAAGGGAAGACTCGACAACGCCATGTGTTTGATTGGGCTGCATTGGCTAGCAAGCCAGCGAGCTTCGCTGCGCGCTGCTTCTCATCGAGCAGTGACCATTGGTGCCAATAGCAAGCTGTGATAACAAACACTGATGCCAAGCGAACCTGAAAAGGAGTGAACATGGCTAGAACCGCCTATGTCACCGATTTAAAGTCCCTGCAGGGCGAGTGTAGCGCCAACTATATGCGCATGATTCGTTTGGTAGGTGATATGGAAAGTGGCCAGCAGCGCGATATTGCGCTGCACGGCGACGACCAGCACTTCGGCGACTTGCATCTCAAAATTCTGGAGCAAGCCCCCTACACCACCATGGTGAAAGTGACCCAAAGCGGGCCACTGGATGCGGTGATAGAAGGCCCCAGAATGCGTGTGCATCTTTACCATGATGTGCGCATGGCAGAAGTGACTGATTTTCAGCGTGAGCGCCACTTCAGCGGCCGTTACCGCTATCCGAATGCCAGAATGCACCAGCCAGACGAGAAGTTGCAGCTTAACCGCTTTCTGGGCGAGTGGCTGGCCCATGGCTTAGCCCATGGCCATGCCTATGATATACCGGAGTTACCTTGATGCGGCTGGTTCAAATTACCGATTCACACCTGCATGCCGATAAAACAGCCCGTTCACGAGCAGGGATTCCTTGGCAGCAGTTTGAGCTTGTACTGGCAGCGGTAATCGCAGAGCGGCCCGATATGGTCGTGTTTAGCGGTGATGTAAGCCAAGACGAAACGGCCGCCTCGTATGCATTAGCGCGTCAAGCGCTGGCATTGTTGCCATGCCCATGGGTGTGGATTCCTGGTAATCATGATCAGCTAGCATTGATGCAAGCAGAGCACCCGCTGGTGGACGAGGTTGATCTAACCCAGTGGCGTTTACTGCTTCTTGATACGCAGGTAGTAGGCCAGCCGTATGGCGAGCTAGGTGACGAGCGCTTAGCCTCACTGGCTGAACGCCTGGAAGAGGATGATCGCCCAACTTTGATTGTGATGCACCACCCCCCCGTTGATGTAGGCGCTGTATGGATGGATGCGATTGGTCTTCAGGACCGCGATGCGTTCTGGCAGCTGTTAAGCCATCACCCTCAGGTTAAACTCATTTTGTTTGGTCATACCCACCAAGCCTATGCCCAGCAGCATCAGCTTGCGGATGCCAAGATAGGCGTGTACGGCTGTCCTGCTATCGCCGACCAATTTTTACCCGGTGCTGAGCAGTTTGCAATTGATGAAGCGTCGCGGCCCGGCTATCGCGTCATTGATCTTCAAGGCAGTGATTGGCAAACCTGGGTGGAGCGCGTGGCGGTATAATGGCACTGCCCCTTGTATTGCGGGTTAGGCAATAAAGATATAAAAAGATAGTTATTAATTCTTTTGGGTTATTATCAGCTCGGCGTTACCCTACTCTCTAATAATCGCCTTTGGCAACGCTGCCGTTAGGCGGCAAATAGCGTTTGCACGTGCAAGCACCGTTTTGTGAGGGAGTAGGTAATGAACCAGTTTTCTGCGCCGTCGGCGTCCCAGCGTGAGGCGCCTGTCGCACCTGATGCGGCACGCTTGACCCACCTAAAGCAGCTAGAAGCTGAATCGATCCACATTATCCGGGAAGTGGCCGCTGAGTTTAGTAACCCGGTAATGATGTACTCCATCGGTAAAGACTCTTCGGTGATGCTGCACCTGGCGCGAAAAGCCTTCTACCCAGGGACACCGCCATTCCCATTGATGCATGTGGACACCACCTGGAAGTTTCGTGAAATGATCGCGTTCCGTAACCGCATGGCAGAAGAAGCGGGGATGGAGCTGATTGTGCATACCAATGAAGAGGGGCGGGCTGCCAATATCAACCCCTTCGACCACGGTAGTGCCAAATATACCGATATCATGAAAACCCAGGCGCTGAAGCAAGCGTTAGATAAGCATGGCTTCGATGCAGCCTTTGGTGGCGCGCGGCGTGATGAGGAAGCGTCACGAGCTAAAGAGCGTGTCTACTCCTTCCGCGATAAATACCACCGCTGGGACCCGAAGAGCCAGCGTCCTGAGCTGTGGAATGTGTATAACGCCAACGTTAATAAGGGCGAGTCAATTCGCGTTTTCCCGCTGTCGAATTGGACAGAGCTGGATATCTGGCAGTACATCTATCTTGAGTCGATTCCCATTGTGCCGCTTTACTACGCTGCCAAGCGTCCTGTGATTGAGCGTGATGGCATGCAGGTTATGGTTGATGATGACCGCTTGCCCTTGGCACCAGGTGAAGTGCCTGAAGAGAAGTTTGTGCGCTTCAGAACGCTGGGCTGTTACCCACTGACTGGTGCGGTGGAATCAACCGCGGCCACGCTACCTGAGATTATTCAAGAGATGCTGTTGACCAAAACCAGTGAACGTAGTGGTCGTGCGATTGATCGCGACCAGGTCGGTTCGATGGAGAAGAAAAAGCGCGAGGGGTACTTCTAATGGCTCATCAATCTAATTTAATTGCTGACAATATCGAGCAGTACCTTCACGAGCACGAAAACAAAGACCTGCTGCGTTTTATCACCTGCGGCAGCGTCGATGATGGCAAGTCCACGCTGATTGGAAGGCTGCTGCACGACTCTAAAATGATCTTTGAAGATCAGCTGGCAGCGATTACCCAAGCCTCCAAAACCAGCGGTACCACCGGTGATACGGTTGATTTAGCACTGCTGGTGGATGGCTTGCAGTCAGAGCGAGAGCAGGGCATTACCATTGATGTTGCTTACCGCTTCTTCTCTACGGAAAAGCGTAAATTCATCATTGCGGATACCCCTGGGCACGAGCAGTACACCCGCAATATGGCTACCGGTGCTTCAACGGCTAGCTTGGCGATTATTTTGATCGATGCCCGTTATGGGGTGCAGACTCAAACCCGTCGCCATAGCTTTATTGCCGACTTGTTGGGCATTCAGCACTTGGTGATTGCGGTTAACAAAATGGACTTGGTGGATTTCTCCGAACAGCGCTTCAACGAGATTGTTGATGAGTACCGCGCCTTTGCCACCAACCTAAGTGCGCCGGATATTCGTTTTGTACCGATGTCAGCACTAAACGGCGACAACGTGGTTAACCCAAGTGAGCAGTCACCTTGGTATTTCGGTGCGGGTTACGAGGGCAAAACGCTGATTGAGCTGTTGGAAAGTGTCGAAATCAGTCGTGACCAAAACCTCACTGATTTACGTTTGCCGGTTCAGTACGTTAATCGTCCGAATCTGGATTTTCGTGGTTACTGCGGCACCTTGGCGGCAGGCGTTCTGCACCCAGGCCAGGAAGTAAAAGTGCTGCCATCGGGTAAAACGTCACGGGTTGCCCGAGTGGTGACGTTTGACGGTGACTTAAGCGCCGCCTACCCAGGTCAGGCAATTACCGTTACCCTGGAAGACGAGATTGATATTTCTCGCGGTGATTGGATCGTCGGTGCAGATGCCATCTTACCGCTTTCTAATGCGTTCACGGCGGATATCGTATGGATGCACGAAGATGCCCTAACGCCGGGTAAGCTTTATGACTTTAAGCTCGCTACCCGCGATCTGTCGGGTCAGGTAAGTAGTATTGAGTACCAGATCGACGTCAATACGCTCGAAAGACATGCCACGGATTCACTGGGCTTAAATGCGATTGCGCGCTGTGAGGTAGAGTTAACGGCGGCAATCCCCGTGGATGACTATCGCACAAGCCCTGGTACCGGCAGCTTTATCATCATCGACAGGCTGACCAACGTAACGGTTGGCGCTGGCATGATTCGTGGCACTGCCGATGCCCGCGAGCAGGTTAGTGGCGCTACCGATTGGGCAGCTTTTGAGCGTGATTTGAATACGCTGGTGCGTAAGCATTTTCCGCATTGGGAAGCGAAGGATGTACGTGACTTGCTACGCTAGCGGGTGCTTTAGCGAAACATAGTACGTAGCAAAACATAGTACTTAGCAAAACACAGTACTTAGCAAAACACAGTACTTAGCAAAACATAGT
>SKHS01000137.1 GCA_007116835.1 Halomonas sp. | reverse complement strand
CGATACGTTAGCGCCACCTAGCACGGATTAGACGGCTGCCTAATCACGCAAATTAGGCTCCTCACCACGACGCAGGCGGCGAATATTCAGCCCGTGGCGGGCCAGCACCAGCATACTAAAGCCGCTCACCACCCCCACATACTCGGAGGCGAGCCAACTACATGCTAGCGGTGCCACGAGCGCGCTGACCAGTGACGCAGCGGCTGCGGTTCGCAGCCGCCATGCCAGTAGCGACCAGCACACCGCGCTCAGCAGCGCCACACTAGGCACTAGCACCAACAGTACGCCAAATGCGCTGGCCACTGCCTTACCACCACGAAAGCCATGCCAAAGTGGGTAGCTGTGTCCTAACAGCACCGCCAGCCCAACAACACCTTGCAACCAAATGGGTAACGCCATCAGCTTGACGGCTAGCACCGCAGGCACTGCTTTTAACGCATCAAGCAGCAAAGTGGCCGCCGCTAAACGCGGCCCATAAAGGCGCAGCACGTTAGAAAACCCAGGGTTACACGAACCGCAAAAGCGCGGGTCGGGCACACCCGCCAGCCGACAAACAGTCAGAGCCGCCAGCCAGCTGCCGCATAAATAGCCCACTAAAATCCATATCATGGCCTGTTCACTATGCCTTGTTCCTGCTCCGCTGTCGTTTCGCGTCATCCTCAAGTACAATCGCCGGCTTGTTGACGCTGGGGGAAAGCCTGTGGATCGCATTTTGATCGAAGCGCTGGCAGTAGACACCGTGATTGGTGTGTACGACTGGGAGCGCACAATAGTTCAGTCTCTTCGCTTGGATCTATCACTCGCGACGGACATTCGGCCTGCTGCCGCTACCGATGATTTACGCTTAACGCTCGATTATGCCGCCATTTGTCAGCGAATTCAGCGCTTTGCCGACGAGCATCAATTTGCACTGGTAGAAACCTTTGCTGAACGCCTGACAGAGTGCCTGATGCACGAATTTTCTATCTGCTGGCTAAGACTCACGGTGCGTAAACCTGGCGCGGTGCCTCAGGCAGCCAGCGTAGGGCTTGAGATTACTCGCGGCACGCTACCGGAGGAGGCCTCCACGGGTTCGCACTTATGAACTTGGTTACTCTTAGCTTAGGCAGCAATATTGATCCCGACACGCATATTCGTCTGTGCCTAGATGCGCTTGAAGACACCTTTGGTCAGCTGCAGATATCGCGTATTTTTGAAAGCGAGCCCGTAGGCTTTAAAGACAGCCGTAACTTTTACAACTTGGTAGTTGCCTTTCAAAGTAGCTGGACAGTCGGCGAGCTACAAGCGTGGTCCAAGCAGCTGGAAATTGCCCATGGCCGCACTCCCACGATGCTTAAGTGCAGCCCGCGAGCGCTTGATATCGACCTACTCACGGTAGGCAATGCCTGCGGCATTATTGATAACGTTAGCCTCCCCCGGACAGAAATTACTCAAAATGCGTTCGTTCTGCAGCCGCTGGCAGAGCTATTGCCACACGAGCGACACCCCACCTGCGATACGCCGTATGCGACACTATGGCAACGTTTTGAGCTGGGTGAGCAGCGTTTATGGGCGATCAATTTCCTTTGGAGGGGCCGCTGGGTATCTCTTGCAGACAGTGAAAAAAGAGCGGCCAGCGCCCGCTAATCGCCCACCTGTTGCCGCGAAAGTGCGCAAGCAACCGCCTGTTGGCGATGTTCGCGTAGCGCATCACCTAGCGCCGCCCCACGATAGCCTTGCGCTAGTAGCGCCTGAGGACTCACCTCGTTAGCAGCCTTCCATGCACTGACTAGAGGCGCAACGCTGTCTACTGATAGCTGCCTGATCAGCAGGAACTGGTTTTCAACCTGAGCAGGCTTACGCCAACCATCTAAACGCTCCAACCAGTGCAAAACACGTTCAGCGCTTAGCGGCCCACCCAACAGCTCCTTACTTAACGCCACATGGCGCGCCAGCTGAGCCACTGCATTGGGTAATTTTAGCCGAACGGCTAATGCATCACGTTGAGCCTCTTCCAGCACCGACACCAACAGCCCATAACGCCAATGAGCTAGCGGCAACTCGCTCGTGGCTGGTGCCACCGCCATCGCCTTAAGCGCACGGTCCATCACCGGCTTGTCAGCCAACTCAGGCCACCACGTCACCAGAGCATCGCAAGCAGCCAGCGCAGTGAAGTAACTGTCTGGATTTGGCTCACCTAATGCTTTTTCTGTTTCTACCCACACGCGCTCAGCCGCAAGGTGACTTAGCTCTTTGCTGTCGCTGACCTTACGCATTAGCTCAAGGGTTTCAGGGGCAATGGTGAACCCCAGATGCGCATAGCGGGCAAGAAAGCGTGCTGTACGCAGTACTCGCAGGGGGTCTTCACTAAACGCAGCCGACACATGACGCAGCACACGCTGCTGAATATCTTGCAGACCGTTGAAAGGATCGGTTAATTCCCCATCAAAGCGCTGCGCAATAGCATTGATAGTTAAATCACGGCGTGACAGATCATCTTCTAAGCTCACATCCGGACTCGCATGCACTTCAAAGCCGCTGTAGCCATGACCTGACTTTCGTTCAGTGCGCGCCAGCGCATACTCTTCTGCGCTATCAGGGTGTAAAAACACCGGAAAATCGCGCCCAACCGGCTTAAACCCACGCTGTTGCATGACTTCTGGCGTAGCACCAACAACGACCCAGTCGTTATCAACCACTGGCCATCCCAGTAGTTCATCGCGCACGGCACCACCAACACGATACACATCAAGCCCTTGCGTTTTCGCATCTTTCTGAAACACTGCATCGCCCTTTTTTTAATGTCTCAGCTGACAGCTTGGGACGCTGGTACGCTTGCCGGTTTCCAGGTTCATGGCAGTTAACGAACCTCCCCAAACGCAGCCAGTATCCAGTGCTTCAACGTTCACTTTTGCGCCTGGCGTACGGCCTTCCAACGCAGCCCAGTGCCCGAACAGCAGCTGAAGCGCATCCTCTCTTGGGTACTGAAACCAGGGACAAAACCCTTTCGGCGCGCTTTCCAAGCCCTCTTTAGCGGCAAAATCTAGCTGGCCGTTGGCATCGATAAAGCGCATGCGGGTAAACACATTGACGAGACAACGTAGGCGATCAACTCCCTCCAGATCATCACGGAATTGCTCAGGCTGATTACCAAATAGGTGCGTTAAAAACTCACCAGAGCGTTCACTTAGCAAAGCAGCCTGCACTTCTTGGCTAAACGACACGGCCTGATCCGCGCGCCAAGTGGGCAATACGCCAGCGTGGGTCATTAAGGTGTTGCCCTGCTTGATTGCCAAGGGCTGACTCTGCAGCCAATCCAGCAGCGCCTCACGCCTTGGCGCGCTAAGAATGGCACCAAGCGTGTCATTTCTTTTCAGCTTACCGCCACCTCGGGCTACCACCAGCAGATGAAAATCGTGGTTACCTAGCACACAGCGGGCAGCACTACCCAATGCCTGCACTTCCTGCAAGCAGGCAAGCGACCCTGGGCCACGATTAATTAAATCGCCAACCAGCCAGAGCGTATCGTTAACCGGGTTAAAGTTAAGCTGTTCCAGCAGGCTGACAAACTCGGCATGGCAGCCATGTAGGTCGCCAATGACATAGGTGCTCATGGGCTACACCTTGTTGGAAAATGGTCAATGAAGCTGGCGCGGCACCGCTAGCCGAAAAGGGGCAATGGGCACATCGAAAGAACGCTGGGTGCAGGTATTGAGCAGCGTGTAAGCCCCTTCCATCACACCTACCGGCGTTTGTAGAATAGCCCGGCTGGTATAGCGAAAATGCTGCCCTGGCCCAATCAACGGCTGCTGGCCCGCTACGCCTTTGCCACGCACTTCTTGGCTATCGCCACTGCCCTGGGTGATTTTCCAGTATCGTGCCATCAGTTGCACACTGTGAGGGCTTTGGTTATGCACCGTCACGGTGTAGCTAAAGACATAGCGTTCTTCGCTGTCACTCGATTCTGCAGCGTGGTAGTCGGGCGTGACGCTAACGTTAATGGGCAGGCCACTCACGTCTTGTCTCCCTCTTCATCGCTGCGCAATTCATCAGCAGCCACTTGATTCGCAATGGCAACATACTCGGCAACGCTGAGCGTTTGTGGACGCCTTGCGGGATCAATACCCAATAGTTCTAATGTTTCAGCGCTCACCCTGCCTTTTAGGTTATTACGCAGCGTTTTTCGCCGCTGGCCAAACGCCAGCTTGACCAGCTCAAACAGTAGCGCGGGGTCATCTGCCGTATGAGGTAAGCTTGCGTGGGGGGTCAGCCTGACAATGGCCGAGTCAACTTTCGGCCGAGGCACAAAGGCTTCTGGCGGTACGATAAACAGCTGATCAACATGACAGTAGTATTGAGCCATGACCGACAGGCGGCCCCAATCAGTGCCACCCGGCTCGGCAGCCAAGCGCTCAACGACTTCTTTTTGCAGCATAAAATGCATATCGG
>SKHS01000180.1 GCA_007116835.1 Halomonas sp. | reverse complement strand
TAGCGCCAGCGCCACTGCTGACCAATGATCATGACATCCAGGTCGGCGTCAGACGAGTCATACATATTTTTCAGCGTGGCCGTTGCGGGCACCGCCATACCAATCAAGATCAAAACGGGGATGGCTGTCCACAATACTTCAACGGTGGTGTGCTCATGGAAGTGCGCCGCCTTTGCTCCTTTGGCGTGCCGATAGCGATACAGCGAGTAAAACATGACGCCAAATACGATCAGACCAATAACGACGCAAATCCAAAATATGGTCATGTGTAAGCCGTAAATATCGCGACTGATATCGGTGACCCCGACTGGCATATTCCAGCCGTTGGCCTGAGCAGACATACTGCTTACGGCACAGGTAATGGTGAGCAACCATCGCCAAGGTAGGTGCATAGAAACCTCCTTTATTATTGTTGTTATCGCCAACCCTTTTATTAGGTCAGGATTAAGTGATAGCTACCAGTATAGAAAACATGCAGCATTCGTCACGCACTACTGTCGTGATGACTATCAACGTTTCAACGCGCCGCGATCAACGCCACCCCGACAAGTACCAACACAAAAATTAGTGTGATCACAATCGCTGTCACTATGAAAATGAAGGGCTTGCCGCTGGAAAAATCCTGCTGGCGCTTAAGGTTGCTTTGCACACCAATAAGCGCTGCCAATACTGACTTGATCACTGACCACATAAGCGCTCCTCCTTAGGGCAACGTATTTCATGACCTGAAGCACATAAATTTTGCAGTGCTTGACTATAGTAAGTAATAGGTAAACCTATCCCTCATGCCGCACCTATCTACCTTTCAAGGAGTACAGCATGGCTCACCAACACAACACAACGTCCGCATCTTCAGAAGACCCCGGTCAACTCATGCAAACATGGTGGCATCACTACTGCTTGCTAAGCACAGTGCCTATGGTGCGCTTACAGGTCGCTTGGCTAGAAAATGTGACACAAGCCATGCAAATGGAAGCCGACCTGTTTCGCGCTGTTGTCAAAAGCAGCGAAAAAATGACGCAATGCTTTACTGACAATAACCAAAACTGTGGTGCAGCTGAGCTGACTGAGCATTATCAAGAGATGGTCAAAACGTTAACCGAGGCTAATATGGAGCGATTTGAGCGCGTGTCTCAACTTTCGCATGAATTCCGGCGCAGCTTATGGGAGGAAATTTAACCATACAGGAGTAAACTTACGGCTTCGTGTCCTGCAATTCACGCTACCACCGCTTCCGACAGAAGCAGTAATGCATTGGTGATGGAGCCATTTTTATGCCCAAGAGTCGTAACGCAGTCTCGTTTCTTGCTGTTCTAGCCCTAGGCGTGTTGCTTTCCTTAACGGGGTGCACAACGTATACATGGCCGGATGGATCTCAAGAAACAGTTCTTGGCGTCGTGCCAGAAGATGATAACCGACGTTATGAGGAGCAACGCGCTGACGGAGTACGTTATCGGCTACCGGGAGAAATACCTGATGCTCAGGCGGAGTGATGCTGTCGTTACTGTACAGCTAACCCAGGCGACGCTTGGTTAACGACGTTGCCTGGGCACTCAGCGGATCCTCTGGCCAGGGGTGTTTTGGATAGCGCCCTCGCATCTCTTTACGCACCTCTGGATAGCCGTTCAACCAAAAACTGCGCAAATCCTGGGTTACTTGCAGTGCTCTTCTTGCAGGCGAAAGAAGATGAACCATCACGGCAACATGGCCATTGGCGATGGTGGGGGTCTCCTGCCACCCAAACGCCTCCTGTAACTTTAGTGCTAGGACTGGCGGGTTTCCCGTTAAGCAGGGTGAATAGTCAAGTACCGCCTGATTGCCGCTTGGCAATGTCAACACCGTAGGTGCTAATCGCTCGAATAGTGCTTTTTCATCCCAGGTAAGGGTATTTAGTAAATAGGTATGAAACGGCATTTTTTCCAGTTGACTCAGGCGTGTCACGCCCGTCATGTAAGGGGCAAGCCACGTATCAAGTGTTTCCATCAGCGATATGGCAGACCAATCAGGCCACTTGCTGGGTGACACTTGGCGCAACATGGCAATGCGCCCCTGCAACTGCTTCACTTTGTCGGTCAACACACTCTCTTGACGCTGTTTAAGCGCACGTAGCAATGCATGCACTACCGCATCTGCTGGCAATTCGCCTAGTGGGCGTGTTGCCAACACCAGTTCACCGTGACACTGCACAGCATCGGCGAGAAGCTTGCCCTGGGTATCTGACCATGCAACACGCTCAACCCACTGTTGAGTCGCGGGGTAAAGTTTAATAAGCGTTGCCAACGCAAGGGGTTCAGCGAGATAAATAGCGGCTTCACTACTAGCGCTTTCGACGCTAATGGCGACAATATACGCTTCGTTCGCCAGAGGATGGTGAATAGACAGTGTAGCCGTTTTGCCATTGGCAAGCTTGAACCGACCAGGGCTAATCAGCTGGCCAATACGATCAGGGTAAGACAGCGCCAGTAGCGCTCTTAACGGCGCTTCGGCTATGCCCCGCGGCAACGCCGTATCGGCGATGCCTGCCAAGCGCTTTGCATCACGCAGCCACTGAGGAAACCGCGATGGCTGGTTAAAGCGCTGGGCTAACGCGTCGTGTAGCGAGCCACTAATTCGGTCTCTGCTTTCTAATAGCGCCGCCAACCCACAAGCCAACGGCAGCGCATTGAGCGATGCGGCTTTTGACAGCATCACGGCTAGCCGAGGATCAAGTGGCCAATGAGTACTCTGCTTCCCTAGTGGCGTTAACCGACCTTTCGAATCAAGAATGCCAAGCAAGCGAAGCAACGACTGACCACTTTGCCATGCGCCTTTGGGCGGCGCGGTCATCCATCTAAGATCACTAGGCGACTGCACACCCCACATGGCTAGCTCGACTATCAAACGAGATAAGTCAGCCTGGGCTATTTCTGGCTCACCGAAAGCGACCAGCGCTTGCTCTTGGGGCCATAAGCGAAAACACACACCCGGGTACTGTCGGCCTGCCCGCCCACGGCGCTGATCAGCGCTGGCCCGATTAACTCGCCGCGTGGTTAGGTAAGTTAATCCAGTGCGCGGCTGAAACAGCGGAACCCGCTCTAAGCCGGCATCGATGACGACATTCACACCATCTACCGTTACGCTGGACTCTGCAATGGCCGTTGACACGATGACACGTTGGCGCTCTGCATGTGGCTTGAGGGCGGCTTGCTGTATGTCTATTGGCATGCTGCCATGCAGAGCCCGCACTTCAATCTCTCGTGGGCTGTTATCCAGCGCCTGAACCAGCTGGTTAATTTCAGCCATCCCAGGAAGAATAACTAATAGATCGCGACTATCTGACCTTGCCAGCGCTTCATCAACAACCCGTAAAGCGGCCGATACGACACTTTCATCACCGGAGGCCGGACGATAATACGTTTCCACAGGAAATTGTCGCCCAGTACTTTCAATCACTGGCGTTTCTTCGCCCAGCACCTTTTTTAAGGCTGCGACATCCATCGTGGCAGACATCACAATCAATCGTAAGTCATCGCGAATGCTTTGTTGGATATCCAGCGATAGCGCCAACCCTAGGTCCGCTTCAATACTACGCTCATGAAATTCATCAAAGATAATCCCGGCAACACCTTCCAACAGCGGGTCATCCTGCAGCATTCGGGTAAGCACGCCCTGGGTAATAATTTCCAGGCGTGTTTGCGCGCTTACCCTACTGTCACCACGCATACGATAGCCCACTGTACCACCAACGGGCTCATTGAGCTGTTGAGCCATAAACGTTGCCGCCAGCCTCGCCGCCACCCGACGAGGTTCCAGCAACAAGAGCTTTTGCCCTTGCGCCCACGGGCACTCCAGTAGCGTCAACGGAACACGTGTCGTCTTCCCTGCGCCAGGCTGTGCAACGAGTATGAGGCGGTTATGCGCACTCAAAGCAGCTTGTAGTGGCACCAGATGCTGTTCAATTGGAAGCGTAGACATAGACATAGATATGGTTTCTGTGGAGCTAGAGCGCTGTGGCAATAAGTGCCGTAAATAAGTACGGTCGAATGAAGATGATCACTGGCAGTGGCTAACGACTTGCTATAGCCGGCGGCTGGATACCGCATCCTTTCAAAATGACCTGTTCTAAAAATTGGCAGATGGATTCAATGTCCGTTTCACTCAGCGACTCTGAGCCTAAAATGCCGTTTACTTGCGCACTATATTCTGTGTAGTGCTGGGTAGCCGACCAAATCAGAAAGATAAGCCAGCGTGGTTCGACGTTATCCATTTTCCCCTGGATAGACCACTGCCGTATAATCATCGCACGTGAATCAACCCACTCTTTCAACTCACCTGATAAATAGTCACTTAAAAACGGCGCACCGGCCAAAATCTCATTGCGAGACAGCTTTGAACCTTCGGGATAGCGCTGCCCAAGTACCATTTCGGTGCGAATAAAATCCCTGAGCACCCGGCCAGGGTCGCAGTCTGGCGCGATATCTTCAAGTACCGCGTTCCAGCGG
>SKHS01000013.1 GCA_007116835.1 Halomonas sp. | reverse complement strand
TATAACTGTTTCAGGCCCCTTTGCCTGCCTGGTCGCCAGTAAATAAATAGTGAGCGCGCCATACCGCTGGCACTGCGGAGCCGTTGAAAAAAAGTAGAAGGCATTAGTAAGGCTCCTTAACAGGTGGGGCGTGTGCTGCTGTTGATTGAGCGACGTATCGAAACGACTGGCGAGGCATGTCACCAGGCAGTTCAGGGGGCGGCGCTTTGAGCGTCGTAACAGATGGCAAGTGCTCATCAGGGCAGTGGCGGCGCACTAAGGCGGCATACTTTTTGAGCAGCGGTGGTTGTTGTGTGGTGCTCGGCGTATGTAGCAAACCAAATTTTTGGTTAATGACATCTCCCCAGGTGGCGCTGCTAGAGTACTTGACGAGTGGGACGGCTCCGATCAACCCCAGCCATACGGGCGTTAGCCAGCCAAAGGTCACGGGTGAGAAGAGTATCATGGTGCCTGCCCAGGCAATGCCGCATAAGGTCATCCATCCCGTGTTATGCCAAGCTTCCCGCCAACGTAATGAACGTTCCCCGCGGTGCTGGGTTTGCCAGTCAATGGCTCGGCCAATCAGCACGTTGATAATAAACAAGCTGTGCCAGGCCATCATTAGTGGGGCAATCAGGGCAGCAAACAGAATTTCCAACAGCGTACTAGCGATAAGCCTTAAACGGCCACCGAACGCATGGGGCGACTGCCAGCAAGCGAGTAACAACCCCAACAGTTTAGGCGCAACAAGCATAGCTAACGTGATGCCAAGGAGCGCTAGTGAAAGCGTCGTTGGTAATAGGGGATTGGCGGGCGGGTTGACTGCTTGATAGCTCACCAACATGCTGGCGCATAGCAGTAGCGTTAGCCATACCAAAGAAGAGAGATAGGCAAACGCACCAAAAAAGAAGTGTAAACGACTGATCGGGTGCAGCCCCGTTCCTGTCAGTAGGCGAAGGTGTTGCAGGTTACCTTGCAACCAGCGTCGGTCACGCTTGGCAAAATCGAGCAGGTTGCTTGGCATAGCTTCAAAGCTGTTGTGGGGTAGGTTGGCATCGGTAGCAGATGCCGCTGTCGCCGAGGTGTCTAGCAGTACCTGCCAGCCGCCACGCTTTAGTAGCGCTGCTTCGACGAAGTCGTGACTTAATAGCTCCCCACCCAGCGGTGGCTTACCTGAAAGCGTTGGCAGCCCTGCGTTTGCCATAAAAGCCCGCGTGCGAATGATCGCATTATGTCCCCAGTAATTTGCCGTATCGCCCTGCCAAAAGCTTTGGCCCGCGGCCAGCATCGGGCTGTATAGCGCCGACGCTAGCTGGGTGAAACGACCAAATAGCGTGCATTGGCCAACGGGGATAGGCACGGTTTGGATAAGCCCAACGCTTGGTTGGCGTTGCATACGGTGTATCAAGTGCAGCAGCGTTGTGCCGCTCATTAAACTGTCAGCATCCAGCACCACCATATAGTCATAATGACGGCCCCAGCGGCGGCAAAATTCAGCAATATTGCCTGCTTTACGACCCTCATTATTGGGTCGGCGGCGATAGTGAACGGCTAACTGGCCTGCAAGGCGCTGCTGCAGGGCGGCTACGTGGGCCGCTTCCTGGTGAGCCAGCGTCATATCCTGGGTGTCGCTTAAAATGAAGACTTCAACATGGTTGCCGATAGTCTCTGTTGAGCCCGTGCCATGCTTGCTGGCTTGCTGTAGTAAAGAGCGGCAGGTCGCTTCCAGCCCAGCAATAGTGGGAACCGGTGGCTCTGCGTAAATAGGCATTACCAAGGCGGTGCGGCTGACCAGTAGGCTGGCGCTAGGGTCCACCAGCGTTTGGCGACGCAGGCTTAGCGGATCACGGCCTAGCGCGCAGATGACAAAACCACATAGCGCTCCCCAAAAAGCCAGTGCGATCCAACTGAACGTCAGCGCAAACAGCGTTAGCATAGTGAGCTGCCAACCCATAGGAAGGTTGGCAACCACCTTCGCCATCGCGACGCAACCGCCGATACTGGTGGCGGATACGGCAACGGCGAGCAAAGCTCGCCGACCGTTCAGCCAAGGTATCGAAGGCGTTAGCGCGTAAAGATCAGGCATCGGGATACCACACGTAATTCCAGGTTTCAGTCACTGGCTCGCCTTCGACCATTAGGCGAAGGCGAATATCACTGGGCTCGCCATTAGGCGGCAACCGAAACGTGGCCCGTTGTCCGTTGTCGGGAAGTGCTTTGACTTGAGGTAGCAATGCCTCGCCGTTTAGCACGCTGATATCTAGCTCAATGATGTCGCTTGAAGAAATGTCATTCAGGTTGCCGCCTTGAAAGTCGACAACAAATTGCCGCTGATCAGCAGAGGGCGAGTCGGTTTCGCCTGGAACCGCTGCGCTTCCCTGGCGGGTACGCACAACCTTGCCCAGTGAGTTAGCCTCAGGCTGTTCATTGAGCGTAAACGTTCGATAGTGAAGATGGCGGGACTCGCCAGCCCTTAGCGGCTCTTCAGCGACCCAGTAAGCCACAATGTTGTCGTGGGTTTCATCTGGCGTAGGAATTTCGACTAGCTCCACATGCCCTGGGCCCCAATCCTCCAGAGGCTCGACCCACTGGCTGGGGCGGCGGTGATAGTGTGCTTCAAGGTCCAGATAGCGGCCAAAGTCACGTTCCCGCTGCATCAGGCCAAACCCATTCGGGGCATTATCTATAAACGCTGATACGCTAACCGACGTGGGATTTTGCAGTGGCCGCCAAATCCATTCGTCGGCTCCTGTTTGAATGAGTAAGCCGTCAGAATCATGTACCCGGGGGCGAAAGTCATCAGGCCGCTTGGCGCTCGCTTCTCCGAAGGCAAACATGCTGGTAAGAGGAGCAATCCCCAGCTTTTCTACATCAGCGCGTGCAAACAGCACTGCTTCTATATCAGCCGCAGTGTTTTCTCCCGGCGTTAACGTAATACGATAGGCACCGCTTAGCGATGGGCTGTCCATTAACGCGAGCAGTGTGATGCTTTCTGCATCGTCACCGGGTTTATAAAGCCAAAATTCGCGAAATTCAGGAAACTCTTCACCACTGGCTAACGCGGTATCGACGGCTAGCCCGCGGGTAGAAAGGCCATAGGCCTGGTCACGTCCTACTAGACGGAAGTAGCTTGCGCCAAGAAAAACAGCGAATTCGTCGGGGTAATCATCTGTGTTGATTGGGTAGTGCAGCCGGAAGCCTGCATGACCGCTGCCTGCTAAGTCGTGCTCTAGTAATCGCGCTGCGTCACCATCGTATTGAAAATCATCGCTTGAAAAAGGCAGCAAGGAACGCTCGCCATTTTCAATAATATTGATGGTAACTGGCGTTTGAAAGAGAAAACCACTGTGAAATAGCTGCATGCTAAACGGACTTTCATCAAGCCAGTAGGCACGCTCAGGCTTGAAGCGAATCTGTCGGTAAGCGTCGTAATTCAGTGTTTTCAACGCACTGGGCAGTGATGCTTCTGGTACTTGGTAGGGTGCATCTGCTAAGGCTTGGGCGCGTTGTGTGACGTAGTGGAAAGTATCAACATCGTTAGCAGAGGCCGATAAGGCAATAAAGCTCGAGCAGGTAAACGACATCATCCATTTTGCAGCGTTACGAACACTCATAGGTGAGATCCTTTCGATTGCATGCCAACGTGGAAGCATTAGAATCAGTATATGAAATATTTCAACAAAAGTTATACCATTAAGTGTATTGGTATATGATTTTTTCGGTTGTTTGCAAGCTTAAGCATCCAAAAACAGATAAAGCGAAGGTGATGACTGTGTCGGTAATGACGGTGTTGATAAAGCATAGGCTAGTAAAAATCAGGTTGTTGAAGCGCTAATGCTTCGATTTTTGATAACGCTTTTTGCGCTCAACCTCGTGTTGGTTGCGCCGCTTTGGTGGCGGTTTGGTGAGGTCGGCTCTCCGCTGATTGCCTGGGAAGCTTGGCTGGTGGTACCTGCCATCTTGCTGATGCGCCCCCGCTCATTACGCCGCTGGCTCGCATGGCTGGTACTAGGCTGGTTGATGCTAGTGTCTATTGCCAACCTGGGCGATGCAGCCACCCATACCGCATTTGGTCGTTCGCTAAACCTGTACCTGGATGTGCCTCTGGTACGGTCTATCTATCATCTATTAGTAGGTAATGTAGGCCAATTGGCGGCAACGTTACTATTTCTGTTGGGCGGCATAGCGCTGTTGGGCATTTGGTGGGGGATACTGCGCTTACTACTGCCAGCGATTCCTTTGTCCTGGCGGCGGCTAACGGGTATGTTTGCCATCGGCGTTCTCAGTGTGGCGGGGCTATTTGCCGTGCTGGAAGTAAACGGACAGCGCATGGTACCCAAATCCACGCTGCCAATTGTGAATACAACCCGCTTTCAATGGGAACAAATCGTTGCTACTCATCGGGCAAAAGAGGCGTTCACCAATCAGCTTGAAAACGCTCCTACGGCTCCGCGGCCACTGCCGGGGCTTGAAGGCCGTAATGTTCTGTTAACCTTTATTGAGTCTTACGGTGTATCGGCAATTGATAACCCGCGCTACAGCAGCGTGATACTTCCAACGTTGGCGAATATGCAACAGCGCTTGGAGGAGCGTGACTTGCACGTTGTTTCCGGCTTGATGGAAGCACCCATTCGGGGTGGTCAGTCGTGGCTCGCCCACGCCACAACGCTAAGCGGCCGCTGGATCGATAACCAGCTGTGGTATCGACTGATGCTGGATAGCAACCACTCCACGCTGATTGATGACTTTAGCGCTACTGGGCAGCGCACGCTTACGGTAATGCCTGCCATTACCATGGCGTGGCCAGAGGGCGTCGCGTATGGCTTTGATGACATTGTGGCGGCAAAAGATATTCCCTACGCCGGGCCTCCACTGAACTGGGTTACCATGCCGGATCAGTTCGTACTTGACTACACCCAGCGCCATTTGCTGGAAGAGTCGCCGGTCTTTGCACAGCTTGCACTAATTTCAAGTCATGCCCCCTGGACACCGATACTGCCTGTACTTGAAAACTGGTCGATGATCGGTGATGGCAGTATTTTTAATCCATGGGAGAAAGCGGGCGACCCACCAGAGGTGATTTGGCAGGACATTGAGCGTATTCGTGATCATTACGCGTGGTCAGTTGACTACTCGGTGAAGGTAGCAGGTCGTTGGGCGGAGAGAGTGGTGGATGATAATACGCTGTTAATTGTACTTGGCGACCACCAGGCGGCGCCGCTGATCACTGGGGACAACGCCAGTGCTGCGGTGCCGGTGCATGTTATTAGCGGCGACCCTACATTACTAGAACCCTTCAAAGTGCGTGGCTTTATTGATGGCACGCTACCTTCACTAGCACATCCAGAAAAAGCCGCGAAAATGAGCCAGCTACGTCATTGGTTGCAGGAAGACTTTGGCACGTCAGCGTCGGACATAAGGGCAGCACCATGATCCAACCCGTCATTCTTAGCGGTGGCAGCGGTACACGACTGTGGCCACTTTCACGCGAGCAACTGCCAAAGCAGTTTTTGCGTTTAACATCGTCTCAAAGCCTGCTGCAGCAAACACTGATGCGCTTAGCAGGTTTAGACGCTCAGCCGCCGATGCTGATGGGGCATCATGCACATCGTTTTTTAATGGCCGAGCAGTTGCGAGAAAGCGGTCTGTCGGCAACGTTGGTGTTAGAGCCTGAGGCGCGGAATACCGCCCCAGCAATTGCTTGTGCCGCGCTGCTGGCTCGCCAAGCAGGCGATGATCCGCTGTTACTGGTGCTGCCAGCAGACCATGCGATTGGCAATGTTGAGGCGTTTGCCAATAGCGTGAGCTGTGCTGAGCCACTAGCCGAGCAGGGGTATTTAGTCACCTTTGGCGTTGTACCCACTTACCCAGAAACAGGCTATGGCTATATTGCATGCGGTAGCCCATTAGAAGGCGGATACCATCTTTCATCGTTCATTGAAAAGCCCGATGCAGCACGTGCCCAGCAACTCCTGGAGCAAGGCAATACGCTATGGAACAGTGGTATGTTTTTGCTGAAAGCCTCGGCCTACCTTGCTCAGCTTGAGCAGTTGCAGCCAAGCATGATGGCAGCGTGTCGAAAGGCGGTTAACGAGTCCCACCGAGATCTGGATTTTTTACGACTGGGCGAGGAAGCGTTTCGTGATTGTCCGGGAGAGTCGATTGACTACGCGGTGATGGAGCATTGTGACCATGCGGCGGTTGTGCCGCTGGATGCCCAATGGAGCGATATCGGCAGTTTCGATGCGTTATGGGCAACACAAACGCCCGATGAGGCAGGTAACGTGGTTCGCGGAGACGGAGTGTTAACCAACACACAGCGCTCGCTGGTTATCGCCAAGCACCGTTTGGTGGCAACGTTGGGTGTTGAAGATCTGATTGTGGTGGAAACATCAGATAGCGTCTTGGTTGCTCATCGTGATCAGGCCCAGCAGGTAAAGCAGCTGGTCGCATTGCTCAGCCAAGCGGGACGCAGTGAACCCTATACTGCACCGCTGGTGCACCGCCCTTGGGGCAGTTTTCAATCCATGGACAGCGGCGAGCGCTATCAGGTGAAACACATCACGGTAAAACCCGGTGGGCGGCTGTCGTTACAGCGTCATCATCATCGCGCTGAACACTGGGTAGTGGTGAGCGGTACTGCCCAGGTCACGGTGGGTGAGCGCACTTTTTTGGTCAGTGAAAATCAATCGACCTACATCCCCATTGGCGTGCTGCACCGCCTGGAAAACCTCGGCAAGATCCCGCTTGAGTTAATCGAAGTGCAGTCGGGCAGCTACTTAGGCGAAGACGATATTGAGCGGCTGGATGATGTGTATGCTCGTCATCGTTCTGAATAAAGGCGATGACGTGCTATCACTACCTCTACCACAGCCAACTGCCAGGGCGAGCGGGCGGTTCACCTTTACGTGCTGCCAGCCAGCCTAAAAGACAGCGCGCAACCAGCCAAACCACCAATAGCGGCCACAGCAAGGTGCTCACTAGTACGAGGCTAAGGGTAAAGGTAACAATAAAATAGAGACTGCCTATCCAAAACGTACGGATCAAGTAACGGTAGTGCGCTTGTGTCCATGACGCTGCTTCTTTGCGATACACATAGGCAATAATGACGCCAATTAACAGCGTGATATTGGCAGTTACCAGACCGGCGAGATAGAGCGCATAAATAATGTGTAGCGGACGCGTTTCTTCTTTCGGGATAGAGCGCTGGGACATGCATGACCTCGTCATCATTCAATACAGCCGAAAGCTGTCGGCATTCGGCAGACCTTGTTGCTGCTCGACTACTTTGCGATAGCGCTTGTACTCCCACTGATACTGAACGGGATCAAGCGCAATAGCGGTTTCCACGCAGGCATTGACGCCGGTTGCTGACTCAACGTCGTCGTTGCTGTAAACCCGCTCATCAGCGTCCAGAAAGTGAACCTCAAACCCTTTGCCGGGCACACGCAGGGCAACACCCGTTACGACCCGTGCCTGAGTGCGCGCGACTAACTTAGGTAGTAGCGTCGCTGTATAGGCGTTACGGCCATAAAATGGCGCGAACACACCGCTGCCCCAGCTAGGTTCTTGATCCGGTAGGATGCCAATGGCTTCGCTGCGTTTTAGTGCTTTTAGCAGGGCGGCAACGCCTCTGGCATTGGTAGGTACTAGACTGGCTCCCATACGTTCACGACCATGACGAATCACTGGTTCTAAATCAATGATTTTTGGCGGCTCGTACATGGCGGTGAAGGGGAAATGGCTGGATAGCCAGAAGTTAAGTACTTCCCAGTTACCAAAGTGGGGAGCCAGAACAATGACGCCGCGACCTTCCGTACGTGCGCTGTCTAGCTTATCGCGCCCATGCACCGCTAAAATGCTCGCCTCTACTTTCTCAGGTGAGCCCATCCAGGCGTAGCCTAGCTCTAACATGGTGGCTGCGGAGTGTTGCAGGCTTTGTTTGGCCAATGCTTGGCGCTCGCCAGCCGACGCATTTGGCTTGACCACTTTAAGGTTGGTTTCTGTTACCTGGCGCTCTCGCTTACTAAAGCGATAAACCAACGGCCCTAGCCACACAGCCGTGCGCCACAGCACAGAAAGTGGCCAGCGCGCGAATGATTTCCAAAGCCAGGTAATGGCTCGTGCCTGAAAAAGTGCTTTGCGCGTTGAGGATGAACGTTGTGTCATTGTTTAAATAAGCCAGCTATCAACGTTTGAAGGCGCACGTTTCTCCTGCAAGCCTTTAAAACCTTTTACACAGCGCACAATAAACCAAACCGCTAATGCCAACAGCAGCGGAAAGCCCACTAAAATAAGCGTTAACAGTGTCGCGACGCTGGCGTACAGTAATCCTATCCAAAAAGTACGGATCTGATAGCGGTAGTGTTCATCCATCCACTCTGGCCCTTTGCCGCGATACACATAGGCAATAATGACGCCGATCAGCGAGGTAAAGCCCACCACAAAGCTCGCCAAATAAAGGGCGTAAATAACCATAGCTATTGTGGTGTCAGCCTGAGGTGACTGCTCACCTGACGGACGTTCTGAGGTCGTATGACCGTTAACTACTTCACCTTCCAGGGGGGGCTTGTTGGCGTTATCGCTCATAACCAATCCTTTTTGACGCTTTACCGTGACGCCGCTTCGGACGCCGTTTAAGCACGTAATGATAGCGTGGCTGGCACGGCTTATCATCAACGCACTAGTGTGATTCCCACCCACTAAACCTAGCGAGATGCAGGACGGCAAACTTCCAGCAGGTTGCCATCAGGATCGCGCAAATAGATCGATTCAATCGGGCCATTCGCACCTTGTCGGGCAACCGGGCCAAGTTCTACATCAATGTCTAACGCAGCCAAGTGCTGCTTGAATTCATCTAGCGGCAGCAGGCAGCGCAGACATAAGTCAAGGCTGCCAGGGGTGGGCGTTGCAGAAATCGGAGCGATATCGGTGTCGGTTTGATGCAAGCGCAGTGCCGTGTCGCCAAGCAGCAAGTCAACTCGCTGTGCGTCTCGGTAGCGTACCTCTAACCCCAGTACGCGGGAGTAAAAATCCACGGCGCGACCCATATCGGTTACCGTAACAACAAGATGGTCCAAACCTGAGAGCATGCCACTTTCCTTAAGTACAAACGTGAAACATGAGAATACGATGATGCGACGCTGTCCGCTATGTCATACGCCTCAACCAGCGCTTTATCACCAAGACCGTTGCCGTGATTACTACCAGTGTGCCACGTGCGACCTAGTGTTTGTGCCGGCTGAACAGCATTTAGATGCAGTGCAAGAAAAAGCCGAGTACGACCAGCATCAGAATTCGCCGCATGATACGGGATATCGGCGTTTTCTGGGGCGTTTATTTGACCCGCTAGTGGCTAAACTGCCTAAGGGCGCCTGCGGACTGGACTTTGGCTGTGGCCCAGGGCCCACATTGTCGGTGATGTTTGAAGAGGCTGGCTTCCCCATGGCGGTTTACGATGTTTTTTATGCCGCTGACACGGAAGTGCTAACGCGACAGTACCGCTTTATTACCGCCACTGAGGTGGTGGAGCATCTCTCTGCACCTGGTGAAGTGCTTGGTCAACTGGTCGAGAATTTAGTTCCGGGTGGCTATCTTGGACTGATGACAAAGCGGGTGAGTACCCGCGAGGCATTTGCCCGCTGGCACTATATTAATGATCCGACACATGTGTGCTTTTTTAGCGAAGCGACGTTTTGCTGGTGGGCGGAAAAGCAGGGTTTGATAGTGGAATTTCCTGGTAAAGATACCGCTATATTTAAAAAACACTAATTTGTATATCCATGCTATGAAAAAGCATTGACTTTGTGGTGTTGAAGGCAATAATTGCGCGCCCGTTTTCTGCCTGCCTTATGTGATAGGTGTGCTTGAGATAGGCGTGTTAACGGCTAGTCGCTCGTTGTTTGGGCTGATCGTTATTCAGGCTGTTCGTTCAGGCTACTCTATTTAGGCAAGGTGAGGTATTCATGTCGCGGCAACTATTGGCCATGGCGCTGGCACCCTTATTAGGGCTGTTTATTCTTGGAATTGGCAATGGCTTTCTCGCCACGCTGATTACCGTCCGGTTAGACACTGCGGGTGAATCGGCAACGGTGATCGGGATTGTCTCTTCGGCTTACTTTATTGGCTTAGCACTAGGCGCGCTCTTCAACGACCGCTTGCTGCTGCGTATAGGCCACATTCGCGCTTACGGTAGCTTTGCCTCGCTAGTGGCCGTGACGGTGTTGCTGCAGGGGCTGTTTTTCGACCCTTGGGCCTGGTTTGTGCTGCGCTTAATCGGTGGCTGGGCAACCGTGGGCGTTTACTTGGTGATAGAGAGCTGGTTGCTGACATCAGGCGACCAAAAAGTGCGTGGCCGTTTGCTGGCGATGTATATGATCTCGCTGTATGCCGCAGGTGTACTGGGGCAATTGCTATTGGGTGTGACCAGTGCCATGGGCGAGACTGCCCCCTTTATGGTCATTGGTTTATTGGCGTCTTTATCGGTGCTGCCCATGGCCATGATTCCACGGGTATCTCCTATTATAGAGCACGCCGAGCCGCTGCCGCCGCACCGTTTAATTACCATGACGCCGACGGGGGTAATGGGAAGCTTAGGGTCTGGCATGGTGGTCGCCGCTGCCTACACGCTGCTGCCACTCTATTTGCAGCGCATTGGTATGAGCATCCATCAAGTGGGGCAGATGATGGCGGTGGTTATACTTGGCGCTATGTTGCTTCAGTACCCCATTGGGCGCTGGTCTGATCGTCATGATCGCCAGATGGTGTTGATCGGTATCAGCGCCTTCTGCGTAGTGATTTCTGCCGCCATGATTTGGCTGCCGCTGTCGACGCCCTTGCTGGCAGCACTGCTGTTTTTACTGGGCGGCGGTGTATTTGCGCTTTACCCAGTGGCGGTAAGCCATGCCGCTGACCGTGCCCCGGCAGGCGCGTTGGTTCGCATGAGCCAGGGTCTGCTGTTGATCAATTCCATTGGAGCCACTATTAGCCCGCTGATGATTTCTCCGGTAATGACTGCCATGGGCGATGCAGGGCTGTTCTGGGCGTTTGGCTCGCTGAGCCTGTTTTTCCTGCTGTTTTTCGGTTGGCGACGCAGCGTACGGCCAGCGCCGGTGCCCGTGGCGCCCTTTACACCGACTACGCCAATGACAGCGGCAGGTGCTGAGCTGGTTGTCACAGAGGAGTTGATACAGGGCGCACTTGAGCACGAACACTTGGAAGACCTATCTGACGTTGTGCCTGAAGTGAATGCCGTTGAACCCATGGTGGGGCCGCCTTCAGAGGATCAGGCGCATATTGTTTACTATGACGACGTGGAAACCGAAGTGCGCAAATAGAGCACGCAAACAGACGCACGTTAATTGCAGAAAGACGCTAATAACAAAGCTATATACGGTAGGAGCTACATTTAGTTCGGCAGGTGAGACCTTGGGCTAATGGTGTGATGAAAGTAGTGAAACTACTATTCGTGATAGTGTTTTTGCTAATTGCTGTTTATCACCGATTATTTCTGAGGTTTTGCCATGAATTATTATGCCGCGCCGGTACGCGATCTGCGCTTTGTACTCGAAGAGTTACTCGCGCACCGCTCGCTTGCACTGCCAGGCTTTGAAGAAGCCACTCCCGACTTGGTTGAGGCGGTGCTGGAAGAGGCAGCAAAACTCGCAGGCGATGTGTGGGGCCCGCTCAACAGTATCGGTGATCGGCAAGGTGCTAAACGTCATACCGATGGCAGTGTCACCACCTCGGAAGGGTTTGCCGCTGCCTACCAGGCGTATGTGGAAGGCGGCTGGAACGGTATTGGCGTTTCTGAAGCGCTAGGTGGCCAGAACCTACCCGAAGTGGTGGCCAGCGCCGTTCAAGAGATGCTCCACGGTGCCAATATGGCCTTGGGCCTTTGCCCCATGTTGACGGCAGGCGCGATCGAAGCGCTGGCGCATCATGGCAGCGACGCGCTAAAAACGACCTACCTTCCCAAGTTAGTCGAAGGTACCTGGACAGGTACCATGAACCTGACGGAGTCTCAGGCAGGCTCTGATCTTTCTAAAGTACGCACCAAAGCCGTTCCCGAAGGCGACCATTACCGCATTAGCGGCCAAAAAATCTATATCACCTGGGGCGAGCACGATGCCGCCGAAAATATCATTCACCTTGTGCTGGCGCGTAAACCCGATGCGCCTGAAGGCAACAAGGGAATTTCGCTTTTCCTGGTGCCTAAGTTCCTAGTTAACGCCGATGGCTCGCTGGGCGAGCGTAACGACGTGACCTGTGCCTCTATCGAACACAAGCTGGGCATTCATGGTTCGCCTACCTGTACCTTAAGCTTTGGTGAAAATGACGGCGCTATTGGGTATCTAGTGGGTGAAGAAGGGCGTGGCCTTAACCACATGTTCACCATGATGAACGAAGCGCGCCACAAAGTGGGTATCCAAGGTATCGGTGTAGCAGAGCGTGCTTGCCAGCATGCGTTTGCCTATGCCTTAGATCGTACCCAGGGGCGTTCGCCTAAAGCGCGTGGCGGTAGTGAATGCACGATTAGTGACCACTTAGATGTGCGCCGGATGCTGCTTTCGATGCGCGCCCGCACCGATGCGCTTCGTGCCCTGGCGCTTTACTGCGCTGGACAGCTTGACCTTGCTCGACACAGCGAAAGCGACACCGAGCGCCAAACTGCTCAGGCGTGCGCCGATGTGCTAATTCCTATCGTGAAAAGCTTTTCGACCGACCAAGCCGTGGATATCGCATCAATGGGTATTCAGGTGCATGGCGGCATGGGTTATGTGGAAGAAACGGGCGCAGCCCAGCTGCTTCGAGATGCGCGCATTGCGCCTATCTATGAAGGCACCAACGGCATTCAGGCACTCGACCTAGCAGGGCGGAAGCTACAGCGTGACGGTGGTGCAGCATTTACAGCATTGATAGATGACGTGCTTAATACGGCAGAAGCGCTGCGAGCCGAACCTACCCTTGCATCACTTGGTGATGCGCTGGCGGCAGGAGCCGACGACTTGCGTGCTGCCATGCAGCTTGTGCTTGAGCAAGGCAGTGACCCGGAAACTGGCCCAGATGCGGTGCAGGCCTATGCGACACCGTTGATCAATCTAGTAGGCCATGTGCTGTGTGCCTGGCAGATGGGCAATGCCGCACTGCATGCGACCAGCGCGCTGCAAAAGGGCAGCGACGAGCCGTTTTATCGCGCCAAGCTGAGTAGCGCTAACTTTGCTATTACCCAGTGGCTGCCTGCTGGCCGTGCGCAACGCGCGGTTATCGAAGCGGGTATGCAATGCCTGAGTGACTTCGAATTAACGTCATAAATCCCTGGAAAGCTTAATTGCTTAGCCACTCATTTCCGCCGACCTACTGGGTCGGCGGCCTACGTTAATGCGCAGTAAAACGGTCGTTTTAAAACATATCGTTGTGCTGAACCGCACCAGTACGCCTAAACGTATTGTCACGCTGAGTCGTTGTGTTGGTTCAACATGGCATTAACGACTTAAAACCAAGGAGTATTTCATGCAACTGAAGCATCGCCAACACGGCGAAGAGCAGCCTTATTGGCCCTTAGGGCCTTTTAAAGTGCGGTTACCCTTTGTCCATTATCGTTGGGAAATGGCAGAGATGATTCAAGGGCTGATCATGTTTGTGGTTAGCCTGGCGATGATTCCGCTTTTAGAGCAGTACCTTGGCCTGCCTTATGATGTTGCCCTGGCGTATGTGGTGGTATGTGGTATTGGCTTTATGTTACCTGCGCTGCTAGGTGTGCCGATGGTGCCTGGCTGGATTACGCCCGCTGTGCCTGTCGTGTTAGCGTTTCTAGGCGATTTTGAGCCAGGCCCAGAGGCTATTCAGGCGCTGTTTGCACTGCAATTCTTGGTCTTTTTAATTTTCTTAATCTTAGGCGTAACGGGGCTGGGTCGTAAGCTGGTTCATCTGGTGCCCAACTCCCTTCAGGCGGGCATTATTATTGGTGCCGGTATCGCCGCCATTACCGGTGAAATACAGCAGGGTGGGCGCTTAGCCGAGACCCCTGTATCACTTATCGCCGGTATGTTAATTGCTATTTTCATGCTGTTTTCGGTGGCTTTTAAGCGCTGGGTCGAAGATCACGCGATTATGCGCAAAATTGCCAACTACGGCATGGTGCCCGGCATGATCATTGCGATCCTGGTGGCTTGGGCGATTGGTGAGTACCCTCGCCCTACTATCGGATGGGGAATTACCCAGCCGAACTTCACTGAGATGTGGAACTATCTGCCCTTTACGGTCGGCTTTCCTGGTGTTGATGTCTTTATGTTGGCCATACCCACCGCGGTGATCGCCTACGTTATCGCGTTCGGCGATATTGTGGTGGGGCGTACGTTGATGTCTCGCGTCGATCATATTCGCACCGATGAAAAAATTGACTACAGCACGGATCGTATCCACCACGTCACCGCTATCCGCAACGGCATGCATGCTTTCTTTGCTCCCTATCCTGGTTTGGCTGGCCCGATCTGGACAGCCGTTACTGCCACTATGGCCGAACGCTATAAAAACGGTCGACATGCCATGGAATCGATTTACAGCGGCGGCGGCACGTTCTGGATTACCGGCTTTATTGCGCTATTTACGCTGCCTTTGGTCAGTATGTTCCAGCCGGTGCTGCCCATCGCACTTTCACTTACTCTGCTGCTAACGGGCTATATTTGCTTAATGGTGGGTATTGAGCAGACTAAAACCACTGCTGAGCGTGGTGTTGCAGGCACGATGGCCGTTGTACTGGCGGTATATGGTGCAGGCTGGGGGTTAGCGGCCGGGGTGGTGCTGTACGTGCTTGTGCAAAAGACCAATATGTTTGGGCGTGAGCCTGCGCCTACCCAAGATGCGGAAGAAGATCAGCGCTAACGATAAAAACGATCAACACGAAAACGATCAACACAAAAGGTGATTTATGAACGCTTCTATTTTTGAGCAAGGCATGCCGCCCACGGTTGCTAACCATGTACCGCTCTCTCCGCTGACCTTTATTGAGCGCTCGGCGGCGGTGTATCCCGATTACCCAGCGGTGGTGCATGGCGCAACCCGCCGTACCTGGGCAGAAACATGGACCCGCTGCCGCCAGTTGGCGTCGGCGCTTGAAAAACGTGGCCTTCAGCCCGGTCAAACGGTGGCGGCGATGCTGCCGAACATTCCGGCGATGTTTGAAGCTCATTTTGGGGTGCCTCTGGCAGGCTGCGTGCTCAATACCTTAAATATTCGCCTGGATGCCGAAGCAATTAGCTATATGCTGGCCCATGGTGAGGCGAAAGCTATTTTGGTTGATCCGGAATTTGCACAGGTTATCAACGAAGCTGTTGCCTTATTAGATGATAAGCCGCTGATTATTGACGTTTTCGATCTAGAGTTTTTAGGCGAAACTCAAGGCATCGGTGAGGTTGAGTACGAAGCACTGTTGGCAGAGGGTGATACTGACTATGCCTACAAGCTGCCTGACAATGAGTGGCAAGCGATTTCACTGAACTACACTTCGGGCACCACGGGCAAGCCCAAAGGAGTGGTTTACCACCACCGTGGCGCTTACTTAAACGCGGTCAGTAATATCCTAGAGTGGGCCATGCCGCATCATCCGGTCTATCTCTGGACGCTGCCGATGTTTCACTGCAACGGCTGGTGTTTCCCCTGGACTCTATCGGTATTATTTGGCATGCATATCTGTTTACGCGAGGTGCGCGCAGAGCCCATCTGGCAGGCGCTAGCGAAACATAAAGTA
>SKHS01000131.1 GCA_007116835.1 Halomonas sp. | reverse complement strand
GGCGGCGATGCGCATAGCGCGCTAGCAAAAGCGATGGCTGACCACGGTTATCGGATTAACGAGGCTGAAACCCCGTGGCGCTTAGCGGCGGGCAAGTCAGCACTGTATCCCTTAATGCGCTCGTTAATTGAAGGGTGGGCGAACGCTGCCACCGAACAGGCTCCAGAAGCGGCGTCACGGATTGCCCAGTGGCGCGACGAACGCTTGCATCACGTTGCTAAAGGCGAGGTCGGTATTTGGGTGGGCCACCGTGACCTTCTGGCGCTGCCAGCGGACGAGGGCTAACCCCATGCGTCTCTGGCGCTGGCTGAGAACCCCGTGGGTGCAGAAAGGGCTGGTTAGCTTAGGGCTACTGGCCGCTGTTGCCCTGTGGGTAGAGCCAGACGCGGTGATGGCCGAAGTGCAGCGTTTTGCGCCGGGTTGGATGGCCTTGGCGCTGGTGATTAGTGTACTGCAGGTCATGTTGAGCGCGTGGCGCTGGCAATTAACGGCAGGCTTAATTGATGTGCCGCTGCGCTATCGTTATGCGCTGCGGGAATACTACTTAGCATTGCTGGTTAACCAACTCCTACCAGGCGGCGTGTTGGGTGATGCAGGCCGTGCTCATCGTCATGCCCAACAATCCTCTTCAAAGGGAAGCGCTTGGCGCGCGGTGGTGATTGAGCGCGCTTCCGGGCAGCTGGCGATTGTGCTGTACACGCTAGTGGCACTGTTGGCGTCGCCGCTCTGGCTAACGGCACTGGGGTTCAGTGGTTTGATGGTCGTGGCGGGAGTAGTGGGGGCCGTGATGGTGATGGGCGTCACGTTGATGATCTGGCTGCGGCGCTCGGCGGCAACACTACCCGCTTGGTGCGCTGCATTAGGGCGGGATATGCGCCGTGGGCTGTTGCGGCGTGGCGTATGGCCACGGCAGTTACTCTCGTCGCTTTCTATTGTGCTTAGCTATGGTCTTGTCATGGTATGTGCCGCTCGGGCAATCGGGGTAGAGCTGGCAGCATTAGATATTTTGGCGTTGGCACCGGTGTTACTGCTTGCCATGCTGGTACCCCTTTCGATTGCTGGATGGGGGGTGCGCGAGGGTGCCGCCGCGGGTATCTGGATGTTCGTTGGCTTGCCGTCGGCTCAGGGTGTGGCGATTTCATTGGCTTATGGTGTGTTGGTGCTGCTATCGAGCTTGCCCGGCATTTGGGTGGCGTTGGCCTCGCGAACACGCGCTACGCCGTCTAGCTCGCCGTCAGGCAGTGCGTCCGCTCAACAGCACGTCGAACAGCGTGTCGTCTCCGCACCGGAAAGAGCGCATCGTCGGGCGCAGCGCACTCTCAAGGGTGTCGATGGGCGTCATTTGCAGCCCTGGCCTACCGGAGCCGATCAGCAGCGGTGCAACCAGCAAATGCAGGCGGTCGACTGCGTTCGCTTCAATGAACTGCGAAACCGTGACACCTCCGCCTTCGACCAATATCCGGCTAAGGCCACGATCCGCCAGCCAGGCAATCACGTCGGCGGGGCGGAACTGACCGTTGCTATCCAGCGGCAGCACACAGTGTTCGGCGCTCGTTTGCGCTACCGTCGCCTCTGGCCCGGTCAGGTGCAGCGTAGGTGCGGTAGGCGTGTTAAGCAGTGCCAGCTCAGCCGGCACGCGGCCACGGGGGTCAATCACCACTCGGGTAGGGTGCTTGCCCGTTACGTGGCGTACCGTGAGTTGGGGGTTGTCAGCGCTCGCCGTACCCGCACCGATCACCACGGCATCTGCCAGCGCCCTCAGCCGATGCAAGTGCACCAAACTTTCAACGCCATTGATGTAGTGGGAGTGTCCACTTTCCGTAGCGATGCGTCCATCCAGGCTTTGCCCCAGCTGGGCAACCACCCAGCGCGAATGACGCACCAATGGCAGCAAACACGTCAACAACGCTTGCGCGGCGCTTGTAACAGGGGCATGAGAATGCCAGCCGCCCTGAGTATCCAGCGTAATAGCGATATCACTTTTGATGCTCTGTTGAACGTCCAGCAGCCATGCCCACGCCTGGTCGATATCGATCATCTTTTCATTAGTGCTAGGCATGGTTTCTCCACTCAAAAAAAAGTTACTCATCATGCGGGGCCATGTTGCCCGACGCAAGCAAACGTTGCCCGCCCGTTAAGGCAGCTTGGAGGCCTACATGTATCACATTGAACGCGCTATTTTCGATATTCGCCGTGGACTGCCTGTGGTGTTAAATACCGGAGAACAACGTCTGGTGGTTCAGGCGTTGGAAGGTAGTGTGTCGGTCGATTCACTGGCGAAACTTTCTGGTTCTCGGCCTGCGCTGGTATTGACGCGTCATCGCTTGGAAGCAATGGGTATGTCGCTGAAAGCGGATGCGGCTTGCTTATCGCTCACCGAGCAGATCAGTGAGCGTGATTTGCACCACCTTGCCGTGTCCCACGAAGCGTCGAAGATATCCCATTCACTGTTAAGCGGCCTTAAGCCTGCGGGCGTAGGGGAGCGAGGCGCTGTGGCGCTAATGCGTCGTGCGCTGTTGATACCGGCAGCGCTGTGCGCTGAGGTCAGTGCTGCATCCGCCGCGCATATTGCGCAGCAGTTATCAAAAGGCGAGCTATTAGAGGTTAACGCCCGGGATGCTGAGAAGTGTTTAGCTGGCGCACCGGGGATGCTAAAGCGTGTAAGCGAGGCGCGTATTCCCCTTGAAGACGCACCCGAGAGCCGCTTTGTGCTGTTTCGAGAGCCCGATGGCCTGCGTGAGCATGTGGCCGTGGTGATTGGTGATTTGGATACCATCCCTGGGGCGGTTCCTTTGCGTATGCACTCGGCTTGTCTCACCGGTGATTTGTTCGGCAGCCTGCGCTGTGACTGCGGTGAACAGCTGCGTAATGCGGTGGCCGATATTCAGGCGATGGGCGGCGGCGTGCTGCTTTATTTAGCACAAGAGGGGCGGGGCATTGGCCTAGCCAATAAGCTGCGCGCCTACACCTTGCAAGATGGCGGCTTAGACACCGTTGATGCCGACCAGGTGCTGGGGTTTGGCGACGACGAGCGTCAATACGCCGTCGCGGTGGATATGCTCAATGCGCTGGAAATTAATAAAGTCCAGCTGTTGACCAACAACCCGCTGAAAATGGCAGCGCTGCGTGAGGGCGGCGTTGAGGTTGTCTCGCGCCAGGCGCTCTATGGTAGCGTGACTGATCACAATCATCGCTACCTAAGCGCCAAAGCCAATCGAGCAGGGCATTTCTTAGACGAGGTACTTGAAGGGCGTGGGCGTTAATCTGGCGTTGTACGCGTGATCAGCGGTGGCAGGTGGGCGGTTTCGGCCACCACCTGTGCCAGCTGAGTGGCGTAGTGCCTCACTAGCCGTTCACCTAATGCTTGATGAGCTCCCGTCGCATCACCGGCAACGCCAAACGTACTCAGGTCTTCGGCAAGCCAGGCAAACGCGGCGCTGCCCTCTGGGCTCACCAGTGCATCATCATTAGGCATTGCCGGTGGCGTGGGCTGGTAACTATCGAGCTGCACAAGCTCAGGCGCTACATGCAGCATGATGGCGGTTTCCAGCAGGCCGCCATGCAATCCGTAGCGCAGTTCATCGGCATTAATAGCGCCTTGTAACGGCGGTAGCCGCGTATAAGTGGCTTTCACTACGCGCATGTCAAATTGCTTGCGTAGGGTTAATGCGGCAAGGTCCATCACGGCTTTATTGCCGCCGTGACTGTTAATCAACACCAGCTTTTTTATGCCGGCCCGCGCAATGCTTGCGCCATAAGCTTCTAATGTGGCGATGGCAAGTGGAGCGGGTAGGCTAAGCGTCCCAGCAAAATTGGCGTGCTCGTCGCTCGCACCGACGGCAATCGCTGGCAGGCACAGCACATCAAGCGCTGGCTCAATCATGTCCAGCATGGCAGCTTGCAACCCTTCACCAATGATCAGGTCGGTGCCTAATGGCAGGTGCGTACCGTGCTGCTCAATAGCTCCCAGGGTGATTACCGCGACTGGGTCACCTTCGGCAATCGTCGCGAGCTGAGGGGCGGTGAGGGTTTGCCAGTGATAAATCATGTGGGTTCTCTTATTCTAAAAGCAGTGTTTTAAAAGCTGTGTTTTAAAGCCCGTGTTTTAAAATCGTTTTTTGAAGAATTAGGCGGATGCGCGTAACAGCGGATGGTCGGCACGGCAGGCGTAGAGATCCCCAGAGGCCAAGCCGTCGACGCCATCGTTGAGCCACTGGGTAATGGTTTCAGGGGATTGCCAGGTTGCCCAGCGGAAGTGACGCTGCTCACCGGCAATTGCATTGAAGCGGTAGTCGCCAAGGCGGGATAGCTGTTCAACGCAGGCATGGCTGACCGCTAACATGCCTGCAACAAACTCTACCGAAAGCGCTGCTATCGGGCGATTAAGCCCCATCAGTACCTCTGCTTCAAACCCTTCCACATCAATTTTGATAAAGCTAGGCTCGCCGTAAGTGGCGATGAGCTGATCCAGAGTAGTGACTTCCACGCGTAACTGCTGTTCCCATTGTACGTGCTGAAAGCCGGCGTTTCGTT
>SKHS01000262.1 GCA_007116835.1 Halomonas sp. | reverse complement strand
ATGGTATCCACGTCGGAAATTAAAATTTCTGTTGTTATTGATGAAAAACATATGGAGCTTGCGGTTAACGCCTTACACAAAGCATTCGGTTTGGATAAGTCTGATATCGAATCTGAATAACAATTACGCGCTAAACCTTCTACGCTGAAGGGTACTTGCTGCCGTGTGGTGGTGAGCTTTCTTTCAACGGGAGGTTAAGGTGTCATAGGGGCTTGAGCCATTGGTGACGGCGACACCATGCCGCATAATAGCCTGGTGTCGCTTTTAGCGGACACATCCCGTTGTCCAAAACGTCTGAGAAGGAGATCAGCCATGCTCATCTTAACCCGCCGTGTCGGCGAAACGCTGATGATAGGTGATGAAATCACCGTCACAGTGTTAGGTGTGAAAGGTAATCAAGTGCGTATTGGTGTTAATGCACCGAAAGACGTGGCGGTTCACCGTGAAGAGATCTACCAGCGCATTCAGCGTGAACGTAACAGTGAAAGCGAGTCTGAGTAGTTGCACGCCCGTGTTACGCCCATTGGAGGGCGTCTGAGCAGTAAGAAAGCAGGCCGGCGCGAAAAAAATCGGCTCAGGGCTGGACACCAGCCATCATAATCGGTAACATTCGCGCCGTGCTGTTGAGGAGAGGTGGCCGAGTGGCTGAAGGCGCTCCCCTGCTAAGGGAGTATAGGGTTTATAGCCCTATCGAGGGTTCGAATCCCTCTCTCTCCGCCAACCGCATTATGTATGTAGCATCGATTAAAGATATGCGCCCGTAGCTCAGCTGGATAGAGTACCTGACTACGAATCAGGGGGTCGGAGGTTCGAATCCTCCCGGGCGCGCCATCTTTTAATTAGTAGTAGTTGATGTTACAATGCTTATCAAGATTTAAGCACTACGCAAAACCGTTTAGCGCCCGTAGCTCAGCTGGATAGAGTACCTGACTACGAATCAGGGGGTCGGAGGTTCGAATCCTCCCGGGCGCGCCAGATTTCTAAAACCCGCTCTTACAATAGAGCGGGTTTTCTGCTTTCTAGCCTGACCAACGTGGCTCGCGCCGTGGTCTTGCGATCGTGTCAAGCGCCCCCGTCATTGCGGAAGGGCGCTTTTTTTTGGTTAGGCTTTTCTAGGTCAATATGAGTGGTGTAGCCCATTGCGCTTGCTAGCGTGCTCTATGCTGGCTCTTGGTTCTGCACTGGCTTGCCGAGGGTTAGGGTGTTCAGCAGCGTGTTGAGATCGGTGATTCGCTTTAGGCGCTGAAAGTGCTGGTTTGCTTCAGCATTGCCTTGACGCATTTGCGCCAGCCACTGTTTTACAAGCGACACCACCACGCGGTCTGGGAGTCGCTGGCGCTGGAGGGCGGCATACTCTTTAAGCACGTAAGCCCGCATTGCCCAGGTGGTATCAGGCAAGCGTTCGCCGGTGAGCTGCCAATGGCGTATGCGAGGGGCAAGCCAGGGGTCAGACAGTGCGCTACGTCCTAGCATGACATCGTTGCACCCAGAGAGCGTGCGCGCCTTCCAGTAGTCCTCAAGGGTCCAAATATCGCCATTCGCGACAACCGGGATTGATACGTGGTGGCGTACTTTGCCAATCCACTCCCAGTGGGCGGGCGGGCGGTAGCCTTCATCTCGAGTGCGGCCATGTACCACCAGCTGTGCTGCACCGCCAGCTTCAGTGGCTTGTGCACAGGTGACGGCTAGGCGTCGGTCTGAAAAGCCTAGGCGAATTTTAGCGGTGACCGGAATTTCGCCGCCAAGCGCATCGGCTACCGCTCTAACCGCGTTAAAAACACGGTCTGGCTGGCGTAGCAGTGATGCTCCACCATCATGGCGGTTAACGAGTTTAGCGGGGCAACCAAAATTCAGGTCGATGCTAATAGCGCCCAAGGCGAGCGCTTGGCGCGCGTTGCTGGCGAGTGTCGCGGGGTCTGACCCTAAAAGCTGTAGGTGCACAGGGACGCCGCTGGGGGTAGCAACGGGGCGTGTGGCAAGCTCTGGGCAGTGTTTGTAGAACACGCGGGGAGGCAGGCGTGCGTCTACCACCCTGACGAACTCGGTGACTGACCAATCAAATCCTGCCTGTCGTGTCAGCAGGTCGCGGGTCAGGGCGTCGATGACGCCTTCCATAGGCGCTAGGCCTATTTTGCCTTTATGTAGTAAATTAACAACCATGACTTCCACTATGGCGCGATTGCAATCTATCCTGGATGTGGCAGGTTAGTGCATTAGCCTCACTGCGCCAAGCGCCTTTAGAGGCCGTTAGTGTGCCGATAAGCATTTGAAACAAGGAGAATGCGGTATGCAAGATGCTGAGTTGCTTCATGAAGGGCTTGCTCTCATGGGGCTGGGTATGGGGTTTGTTTTTGTTTTTCTTACAGTTTTGGTGATTAGCGTCACGCTGAGGTCAAAGCTTATTGGCCGCTTTCAACCCGCTGTGCCGGTTGCGCCAAATGGAAACAAGCCGACGAAATCCACTGCGCAGAGTGACCAGAGCGAAGAGGTGATGGCGGTCATTAGTGCTGCAGTGCATCGTTATCGTTCTTCACAGCGTAAATAAGCCCCTTTTTTTGTAGCTATCCTACCGCTCTATCGCTAATTTTTTTGTTAAATTTACTACAAATTCATAACGCATAACTGTGAGTCATTACCATGAACGAAACAAAACGTCCTCTGGGGATCACTGATGTTGTTCTTCGCGATGCCCATCAATCGCTGTTTGCTACCCGCCTGCGTCTTGATGACATGCTTCCGATTGCTGAAAAGCTAGACAAAGTTGGCTTTTGGTCATTAGAGACCTGGGGTGGCGCGACGTTTGATTCCTGTATTCGCTACTTGGGAGAAGATCCATGGGAGCGGATTCAGGCATTGAAAGAGGCCATGCCGAATACTCCTCAAGCGATGCTGTTACGCGGCCAGAACTTGTTGGGTTACCGTCATTACGCTGATGACGTAGTGGACAAGTTTGTTGAGCGTGCGAAAACGAACGGTGTCGATGTATTCCGTGTGTTTGATGCCATGAACGACCCACGCAACTTAGAGCGTGCCATTAAGGCGGTTCGCAACGTGGGTGGGCATGCACAGGGCACTATTTCCTATACGGTCAGTCCGGTACATACCCTGGATAGCTGGGTCGATCTTGCAAAAACCATTGCCGCAATGGGAGCAGACTCACTGGCTATCAAGGATATGGCTGGGCTGTTAACTCCTTACATCGCGTATGACCTTGTGACCCGCTTGAAAAAAGAGCTGTCGATACCGGTGCACCTGCATTGCCACGCGACCACTGGCCTGTCTACGTCGACTATTTTGAAGGCGGTCGAAGCAGGTATTGATAATGTCGATACGGCTATTTCTTCCATGTCCATGACGTATGGCCACAGTCCGACGGAGTCTGTGGTGGCGATGCTGAAAGATACTGATCGCGATACCGGGCTGGATTTAGAGCTGCTGGAAGATATCGCCAGCTATTTCCGCGAAGTGCGTAAAAAATACGCCGCGTTTGAAGGCTCGTTGCGCGGTATTGATTCGCGCATTCTGATCGCCCAGGTGCCTGGCGGCATGCTTACCAATATGGAAAGCCAGCTGAAAGAGCAGGGCGCTGGCGATAAACTCGACGACGTATTGAATGAAATTCCTCGCGTACGTGAAGACCTCGGTTTTATCCCACTGGTAACGCCAACGTCTCAGATTGTCGGCACCCAGGCGGTGATGAACGTGATGATGGGCGAGCGCTATAAGTCGATCTCAAAAGAAGTTCAGGCGCTGCTGAAAGGTGAATATGGTTCCGCACCGGCACCGTTTAATGCAGAACTGCAAAAGCGCGTACTGGAAGGCGGAGAGCCGATCACCTGCCGTCCCGCGGACAACCTGTCGCCTGAAATGGATAAGCTGGCGGCTGAGCTCAAAGAGAAAGCCGGTGCAGACGGAATTCGTTTAGCGGAAGGCGAGCGGCAAATAGATGACGTACTGACGTATGCGCTGTTCCCGCAGATCGGTCTGAAGTTCCTGAAAAACCGTGACAACCCGGATATGTTCGAGCCAGTGCCCCAGGCGGCTGAGGCGAAAAGCGCTAACCTGCCGGCAAAAGCCGAAAGCAAAGCACCTGTGACCACCAGTGGTCCTGAAACGTACACCGTTAAGCTCAACGGCAAAGCGTTTGTTGTGGAGGTGTCTGAGGGTGGCGAAATAGGTGATGTTCAAGAGCAAGCTGCGGCGCCCTCTAAAGAAGCTGCGCCGGTGGCAAGTGGTGAAAGTATTGATGCGCCGCTTGCGGGTAACATTTTCAAGGTCAATGTGCGTCCAGGTGATCATGTCGCGGAAGGCGACGTGGTGATTATTTTGGAAGCCATGAAAATGGAAACCGAAGTGCGTGCTAGCAGCGCCGGCACCGTATCGAAAGTTAATGTCAGCGAGGGCGACAGCGTTGCCGTTGGCGACTCGTTGATCGAGCTTTAAGGGCATTCGGCAATGGATAAATTAATCACCTTATGGGAGGGCTCGGGGCTTTATAACCTTGAGCTGGGTCAGGCGGTTATGATCCTGGTGGGGCTTGGGCTGCTCTACTT
>SKHS01000111.1 GCA_007116835.1 Halomonas sp. | reverse complement strand
TTTACCCCTGGCAGCGTTAGCACCACATCGCCCAGCAGCTGGCGATAAGCAGACATTTCAGGAATTCGGCACTTCAAAATGTAATCAAACTGGCCGGATACTAGATGGCACTCCTGGATTTGCGGCAATTTCTCCACCGCCCGACGAAACTCATCAAACACTGCGGGCGACTGGGTTTCTAGGCTTATTTCCACAAATACCAGCAAATTGGCCTTAAGCGCGCGAGGGTCAAGAATCGCCTGGTAGCCGCGAATGATACCCGCGCGTTCAAGGCGTTTGACACGCTCTAAACACGGCGTAGTAGATAAGCCGACTTCAGCGGCAAGATCCACATAGGAGATTCGCGCGTTTTCCTGCAGACAGCGCAAAATTTTCAGGTCGATACGGTCCAGCGTTCTATTTTTTGGTTTCATAGCGGGATCCATTACTGATGAATCAGGCAGTTATTAAAGGTGCCCCAGGGTAACCCGTTCATGACCGCCAACGTCTTGCACACTTTCAACGCTTTGATATCCGGCCTGCACCAGCGCTTCACGCACGCACGCGGCCTGTTGATAACCATGCTCTAGGGCCAACCAACCACCTGCTGACAGATACGCGCTTGCCGCGTTAACTAAGTGAAGTAAATCGGCCATGCCAGCGGCATCAGCCACCAGGGCTGACCGCGGCTCAAAACGCACATCGCCCACATCAAGGTGAGGGTCATCAGCCGCAATATACGGCGGATTACTAACAATAATATCGAACGTCGTGGCTGGCGCTGGCGGCGCAAACGCGCTAAACCAGTCGCTGACAACAAACGCGGCGTTCGCGATACCCAACGAATGCGCGTTGCGTGCAGCAAGCGCCACCGCTTCCGCACGAATGTCTGCCCCCACGACTTGCCAAGCCGTTTTTTCGCTAGCGAAAGCAAGCGCAATTGCCCCCGTACCACTACCAAGATCAAGCAGCCTTCCCTCAGATGTCTGGGCGCGGGCTAGCACGGCTTCTACCAGGGTTTCTGTATCGGGTCGAGGGATCAATGTTTGTGGCGATGTTGCAAGCCTCAGCCCCCAAAACTCCCGCTCCCCCGTTAGGTAGGCCACGGGCTGTCCTTGGGCACGGGCCGCAATCAACGCATCAAAGCGCGCCTGCTCCCAAACAGGGCAACGGCGATCGCCCCAGGTGTACAGCCAAGTACGGTCATGACCCGTTGCATGGCTAAGCAGTGCTTCGGCATCAATCCTGGCCGTGGGCGAGCCTGCCCACTGCAAGCGCGCCGTTGCACTTTGCAACAGCGCATCAAACGTCGGCGTATCGCATGTCAGCACATCAACACTCATTAAGCGTCCTGAAGGGCTGAAAGCTGTTCAGCTTGATATTCGTGGATCAGCGGATCAATCACATCATCAAGCTGCTCACCGGTAATAACTTCGGTTAGCTTATAAAGCGTTAGGTTAATGCGATGATCGGTAATTCGACCTTGAGGAAAGTTATAGGTACGAATGCGCTCACTACGATCCCCCGAGCCTACCAAGGAGCGACGGGCGTCAGCTTGTTCCTGGCGCTGTGAATCAACTGCATTTCGCTTGAGCTTAGCGGCCAGCAGCGACATCGCCTTTGCGCGGTTTTTATGCTGACTGCGCTCCTCCTGACACTCCACCACCACGCCGGTAGGCAAGTGTGTAATACGGATAGCAGAGTCGGTGGTGTTAACATGCTGACCACCTGCGCCGCTTGAGCGGTAGGTGTCAACACGCAGGTCGGAAGGATTAATATCGATATCGCCTACATCGTCCACTTCAGGCATCACCGCCACCGTGCAGGCAGACGTATGTATCCGCCCCTGGGACTCCGTCGCAGGCACCCGCTGAACGCGGTGTGCCCCAGACTCAAACTTCAGGCGTGCATAGACGCCGTCGCCTTTCACCCGGGAAATTACTTCTTTATAGCCGCCCTGCTCACCGTGACTAGCACTGACAACTTCAACACGCCAGCCGCGTTTTTCAGCGTAGCGCGAGTACATGCGAAACAAGTCGCCGGCAAAAATGGCCGCTTCGTCACCGCCAGTGCCCGCGCGCACTTCCAAAAAGACGCCGCGCCCGTCATCTGGGTCTTTGGGCACCAGCAGACGCTTTAGCTCGACATCCAGCGCTTCAAGCTGCTCGCGCCCATCGCTGATTTCCATTTCCGCCAGCTCGCGCATCTCAGGGTCGCTATCGCGACTGAGCTGCACGGCTTCTTCAATGCTTTTTTCCACGTCGCCATAGCGCTGCCACGCGGCTACAAGCTCTTCTAATTCAGAGTACTCACGCGAGTAGTCGCGAAAACGCTGCTGATTATTAATCACCTCAGGATCCGACAGCAGCATGGCCAGCTCTTCGAAGCGGTCGGCAAAGCTGTCTAGGCGTTGGCGCAAAGTCTCTTTCATGCGGGCGTATCATCCTTCTGGCGTGTTACCAAGGGCTTAGGCTGCTCGAATGCAGGCTTGGGGGGCAGCAGCAGGCAGGGGGCAGCACTTAGCAGTTCATGATTTTCCTGAGAAGCGGCATCGCGTAAAGCAAGCGTTGGCTGATGCATCAGCCGGTTTGCCAGTTGATGAGCTAAACGTTCGATCACCTTGGCAGGATCTTCACCTTTTGCCAGCCGCTCTAGGGCCTGCTCACGCGACTTATCGCGGATCGCTTCGCCATGGTGGCGATATCACGGATCATTTCGCCACCGCGACGGATTCGGCGCTCATGCTGCCAGCTTCCCACGCCGTGCTCAATTAACGACTCAGCCTGGTCGGCAGCGACTTGACGGTGACGACGGTTCTCCTGGATGACCTCTTCCAAGTCATCCACGGTATAGAGAAAGACATCTGCCAGTTCACCAACTTCTGGCTCAATATCCCGTGGAACAGCGATATCCACCATAAAGACAGGACGATGGCGGCGCTTTTTTAGCGCCCGCTCGACCATTCCTTTACCTAAAATAGGCAGTGGAGACGCCGTAGAGGAGATCACGATATCCGCGCTCTCCAGCGCATCTGGGATCTCTGACAAGGTAATTGCCGAACCTCCCAGCGGCGCAGACACCTGCTCAGCACGCTCGCGGGTACGGTTAGCCACCGTCAGTTGACGCACACCCGCTTCATGCAGGTGGCGCGCAACAAGCTCTATGGTTTCTCCGGCACCGATTAATAGTGCCCTGGCGCGGCTGAAGTCATCAAAAATGCGGCTCGCCATGCTGACCGCTGCATAGGCGACCGACACGGGGTTTTTGCCAATTCCCGTTTCGGTGCGCACCTGCTTAGCCACTGCAAAGGTATGCTGAAATAACCGTTCAAGCTCACCACCTAAGCCATTCGCCTGGCGCGCTTGCTGATAAGCTTCTTTCAACTGGCCCAGTATCTGCGGTTCGCCCAGCACCATAGAGTCAAGGCCAACGGCAACGCGCATTAAGTGTCTCGCGGCATCGTTGTCAAGATAATGGTAGGCGCAGCGAGAAAGGTCTTCAACGCGCAGATTATGAAAGCGTCCAAGCCAATTTAAAACAGCTTGCTCTCCCGCGGCATCCGTCACGCAATAGAGCTCGGTGCGGTTGCACGTGGAGAGCACCGCCGCTTCGCTAATTTGTGGCAGGCCACGCAGCTCCACCAACGCGCTTTCTAACTGCGTTGGCGTAAAGGCAACCTGTTCGCGTACGGCCACGCTGGCGGTACGGTGATTTATTCCCAGGGCAAGAAGCGTCATGCGTTATGCGTCTTCGCTAGTGGATCGGTCGTCACGTCACTTGTCGATCTGAATGTCGGGAGCTTGCTAAAGCAAGTCTGAGAAGTGGCTAAGCATAATGGATTGCGTCGCCTTACCTATTTTCAAGGAGTAATATTCTACCACAGCACAGCATGTTCTGGCGCACACCACTTTGCCGCAGGCATCCAAGCCGCTATGCTGAACACTCGGCCACTTGATCGAGAATCGCATGCCCCTTCGCGCGACACTACCGAGCAACCCGCTATCACTCCTGGGTTTCTCCCTTTTACCCTTGGCCACCACGCTATTGCTGAGCGGCTGCCAACTTTCGCCCTCCTTCAACAATGGTGGGCCAGAAGCCTTTACACGCGACCCTATGCTATCAGCACCGCCGATTACCCGCGGTCTTGACGCTGCCGGGCTGCGCACCCTGCTTGCGGCGGAATTAGCAGGCCAACGAGGAGACTACCGCTTAGCCAGCCAGGGCTACCTGGAAGCTGCCAAGCGTTACACCACACCCGAATTAGCCGAGCGCGCCACGTTTGCGGCACGGTTTGGCAACGATGTAGCGCTAATGGAAGCCTCCGCACTTCGCTGGCGTGAGCTAGCGCCGCAAGCCGAGCTGCCAAACCGGCTGCTCGCAACACTCTCTTTACAACGCGGCGACTGGCTTGACAGCTTGGAACAGCGCTTAGTTATCACCCAGGCAGACGGCAATGGGGAAGTAGCCGCTTTTTCTGAGGTCGCTGTGGCTGAAGAAGCTCCCTTAAACGTGCTAATCCAACCCTTGCGTACGTTTATAGATCAGCCTGATGCCCAGCAGTATGAGTTTTATACGGATGTTTTGCTTGGCACCGCATTACTAGAAGCAGCGTTGGGCAA
>SKHS01000104.1 GCA_007116835.1 Halomonas sp. | reverse complement strand
CTGATGACGAAGAAGATGCCCAGCGTCGGATGATTGGCGTGCGGCTACTTACCGATGATGGTGAAGCCGTCACCGTATGGAATGGGTATTTTCCCCAAGGCGAAAATATCGAGCACCCCACCAAGTTCCCTCATAAAGAACGCTTCTATCAACAGCTGGCAAGCCTGCTTCACAGCCAGCACCGCCCCGACGAAAGACTCGCAGTCATGGGTGATTTCAACATATCGCCAGAAGACCAGGATATTGGCATTGGCGAACCCAGCCGCAAACGCTGGTTGCGCGAGGGTAAAACCAGTTTTCAGCCTATCGAGCGCGAATGGCTGGAGGGCATCAAAGCGTGGGGGCTTAGCGACAGCTATCGGCTGTGTCACCCAGATAACAGCGAGTGGTTCAGCTGGTTTGACTATCGCTCCAAAGGGTTTGATCGCGAGCCCAAGCGCGGCCTGCGCATTGACTACATTTTGGTATCTAAACCGCTTGCCGACTGCGTCACCGACGCTGGTATCGACTACCAGCTGCGCGGCATGGAGCGGCCTTCCGATCACGCTCCCACCTGGAGTGATTTTGCGCTGACGCTTGCCCAAACAGACTAAGCAAAACACGCCAAACTCACATAAGCTCGCCCCTTACGTCATTCAAGGGGCGTCTTGAGGGATTCTCACCCTTCAAAAATTCGACAACCACTGCCCTGCCTGATCATCGCCAAGGTTCGCCGCTTTGATAAGGGCTTCCTCGGCCTGGCCATCTTGCCCCCAGCGGTAAGCAAGCTGACCGTATTGCCGCCAGTCTTCCGGCTTTTGCGTGCTTTCAGCAAGCGCTCTCCAAGCATCTAAGGCCTTTTTAACATGCCTCGCCTGTTGCCACGCCTCCGCTAACAGCCGTAATGTTTCCGCATCACGAGCCATTGCGCCTTCTTCAATAGCCGCGTCCAAGTGCTCGCCTGCTCTGGCTGGCGTTCCCCCCGCCAGGTGCAGCCGAATTAACGTTAAGCGATCCTCGGTCGCGGTGAACTTACCCAACTGCCACGCCATCTCCCACACGCCCGCCGCCACTCCGGCCTGCCCTGATTGCTGGGCAAGCCCTGCTGCCTGGCGCCAGGCATCAGGCTCACTCTGTGCCGTTAAGCTATCCACTAGCCAACCTAGGGCTTGCTCATTTTGCTCCGCATTGCGCAATACCGCGGTGGTTAGTGCCTGCTGCGTGTCCGTTAATTCACTTTTTTGTAGTAGCGGCGACAGCCATTCAATTGCCTCATCCCAGCGCTCTTCCTCTGCTAATAAGCGAATCAGCCGCCATGCTGATTCGTCATAGTGTGAACTGCCTTGAGATTGCGTTAGCCACTGCGCATACAACGTAATGGCCTCAGGGCGCTGGTTACCTGCGCGACGAAGCGACGCTTCATCACGCAGCCAGCGCAGAATTTGACTGTTAGGCACACTAGGGCGCTGCCGTGCGCTGGCTAACTCATCAGCAGCCGCAAGGTGATCACCTTGCCGCACCAACGCACTCGCGGCGAGCTGGTGATAGAGCGCACTTGCCCATTGGTCGGCGCGATTACCGCTGGCAAGACGCGACGACTGAGAGCGTGCGTGGCTGATAATACGATTAAGGACATCGTCATCAGCCTCGCCACTTGGCTGCTCAGCTAATTGACTTTGAAGCCCGTTAAGATCGCGAATAATGTCACCCGGCAGCGGCTCGTTCGCCTGCGCTACAACGCTTAGCGCGCTTAATAAGACGATTCCCACCCAACGCTGCATACATTTTCCTCGACTGGCAATTTCAACAAGCTATTTCAAATAACTGTTTTAATGAACTATCTCAGCTGAAACTCAATGCGCTGCGTAGCGCGACGAAGCTGCTGACCGGGCTCAAACTGCCACCGCGCAATCGCTTCACGGGCAGCGTCTTCAAACACTCGCCTTGGCTGTGCCCGCGTGACGCGAATCGTGCTGTTATCGACGCTGCCATCTCGGCGAATAACAAACTCCACCTCAACAAAGCCTTCCATACCACGCCGCTGGGCACGTGGTGGATAAGAAGGGTTCACACGACTGGTTGGAGTCACTTGTCCAACACTAACGGGCTCATTCGATGGCGTCGGCTCTGGCGCAGCCTGGCTCTGCGCTGTTGAAGGCGCAGGAGACGGCGCTGCCGTTTCGGCAGACTGTGGTGGTGCAGGGTCAGGTTGCGGCGTAGGGCTTGGAGACGGCTTTGGCGCGGGCTGCGGGGCTGGCTCGGGCGTAATTTCGGTCAGCTCTGGCAACTCACTCTCTAACTCAACCGGTTCCACTGGCTCGTCAGGAAGCTCTACTTCAGGCAGCGCAATCGCACTCTCTGCGAGAGGCGCTGGTGCCGGCATGGGCATTGGCGGCGGTGCTGGGGCCGCCTCAGACGGCGCAGGCGGCGGTGCTTCTTGCTCTGGCGCCACCTCTGGAGCCTCTATCATGGTCATCGACATGGCCATAATAGGCGTTTCTGGCGAGCGCTCTGGGGGCGTTACCAGTAGCGCTAACATCCAAAACAAGCCAACGGCTAAGCCAATGCCGCCCAATAGCGAGAGGGAATGGCGAATCATGGCGCACTCCGACTCGCTGCCACGGCGATCTGGTCAACACCTGCCTGTTTGAGGCGATCCATCACTTCAATCAACAGTCCCGTGGTGGATTCCCGATCCGCTTGAATAACCACAGAGCCATCACCACTCAACATACCGGCAACCTGCTGACCAATACGATGAACATCAACTGGCTTACCATCGACCCAAACTGCCCCTTCTGGTGTCACGGCAATTAGTACCTGTGCGTCTGGACGCGGGCTTGCCGCTGCCGCTTCCGGGCGGTCAATCTCAACACCACTCTCTTTAATAAAGCTAGTCGTTACAATAAAAAAGATCAGCATGATAAAGACAACATCAAGCATTGGCGTCAGATTCACTTCATTGCTATCAGCCGTGGTGTCTATGGAACGGCGTCTACGCATCCTTCTCCTCCAAGGCACGGGCTAAGCGGTCGTGTAACCGCTGATCTTCGCGACGAATCACGTGCTCTAAACGACTAATAAACAATAATCCCACCACTGCAATCGCCATGCCGGTTAGCGTGGGCAACGTGGCACGGGCTACACCATCGGCCATTGCTCGCGCCTGATGGGTATCACTCAGTGACAGGCTATCGAACACAGCAATCATGCCGGTAACGGTACCCAGTAAGCCTAACAGTGGGCATAGCGCCACCAGTAGTTTGATCCATGGCAACGGGCGGCGCAGCTTAGCAACCAGCGCCTCTGTCCACACATCGCGTAACGTGCGCGCACTCCAGCTACGGTGATCACTACGTGCTGCCCACCGCAGAATCAGTCGGCGACGAGCACGTCGCCAGCTAACGCGGTAATACCACCAGCGCTCAATTGCCATCCCAAATACCAGCACGGCAACAAAAGCCAGCACCACTAAAACGGCACCACCGGCATCAAGCAGCCGCTCAACGGGCTCAAGCCAAAGAGGTAACGTAGGCATATTAGGTCACCGCTTGCGCATTAGCCGTCGACTGCGCTTCGAGATGGTCAGCCAAAGTGGCGCTTGCTTCGCCTTCGATTACCTGAGTAATCAAACGGCTGCGACTCGCCAAAGCAGTCTGCGCAAACAGTAGCGGCACCGCTGTGACAAGGCCCAGCACCGTTGTTACCAGTGCCTGACTGATCCCCCCCGCCATCAACTGTGGATCACCCGTGCCAAACACAGTAATCGCCTGGAAGGTGACAATCATACCGGTCACGGTACCTAGAAGACCCAGTAACGGTGCAATGGCCGCCAGCAGCTTAACAATTGGCTGGCCACGCTCAATGCGCGGCAGTTCCGCCAATACCGCCTCATCCAGCCGCGCTTCCAACGCTTCAGGTGTTTGGTGTTTGTCCAACTCTTTGAAACGCGCCAATACACGGCCCAGCGGGTTATTGGCATTCGGCTGATCCAGCGCCTTACGCTGGCGATGCACCCGCGCACTGACAACCACGAGGTAAAGGTATTGAGCCAATGCCACCGATAGGCCAAATCCGCCTAGCGCCACCACCACGTAACCGACATAGCCACCCTGCTGGAAGCGCTCCCAGAGGCTTGGCTGTTGAGCAAGGGCCTGCAGCACGCTCCCCTGAGTAGGGTCAATGGCAAATACACGACTTTCACCTTGGTGATAGGCCGCCAGTACATCGCCGATTTCTGACGGAGTACGCGGCACTACCGCCAAGTTATCGTCATCTTGGCCCTTTCTAAGCAGTGCTGTGTCAGTAAACGCTGCAAAGTCACCCAAGCGCACGACACTTCGTGTTTCAATCACACCACTGGCATCAGCCACCGACAATTCAAGACGTTCAGCACGCCCGGTGTTCAGCGTAAGTGCTGCCAAGCTGTCCACAACGGCCTCGATCTGCTGACGTTCCAGCACTTCAACCTCATTGAGGCGCGGCGGTAAGGCATCAGCATCTAGCGTTAGCCAACTGTCACCGCCTAGCTCGTTGCGCACCGCTTCGCTGTGCCGTGACAAATCCGCCAGCAGCGAGGTCAGCGCTTCACCCTGCTCCTCTTGACGAGTCGCCAGCACTTGG
>SKHS01000230.1 GCA_007116835.1 Halomonas sp. | reverse complement strand
ATCCTTTCCCTGTCTGGGAATAGCGATTAGCTGCCTGAGCTAGCTAAACACCGCTCTGCCCACTGCCGCACTTCAGGGTAGGCACGCTGCTCAAAGACTGCAAAACCGTTAAGGCCTCGGGCTTTGAGTGGGATAAAGATCGGCATGGTTAAGCCACACAGAAAATGCGCCAGTCGCTGGGCGCTGGGTGGCTGACCAAATATTTCGGTGTGGCGTTTAATCAGTGGCGTGGCATAACGGGTAAACTCATTTTCAGTCAGCGAGGGTAGCGGCGGCGCTGTCGGCAACTGAACCGGGTTGCCATAACAAACCGAGCAGTGCCCACAGCGGCCCTGCTCGGTTTGAAGTAATGCATCGTTTGGCCCATCGAACGTAGTATCCCCAAAATACTCGGCTAACCGACGTGTTAAGCAGCTTTTTGACTCAAACAGCGCCAGCATAGAATTCAGCCGCTCAATTTCGATTTGCTCCCGCTTCAGACACTCATTAAACAACTCGCTCGCAAGCTGCTCGATCAAAAAATCTGGCTGGCAAACGTCATACACGTCGGTCATGCGTTTACCTTCCAGGGTCAGCCAGCCTTTATCCTGGAAGTACTCAAGCGCGGTAATCACGCGGGCACGAGACGCATCAATTTGCTGCGCCTGACCAGCGTGATGCAGTCGCTCAAAATCTACCGTTCCCCAGGTGCGAGCAATAGCAATATTGTCGACCAACAAACGTACAAAGGCCGCCCGCTCTCCTTCAAAACGCCCCACCAAGGCAGTAGGCTCAATGTGGTAGCGCAAACGATACTCGGCTAAGAACGCAAAGCGCGGCGCAATAATGCCGTGCATTTCTAACCGCACCAGCAGCGTTTTGAGCGGCAGCAAGCGGATATTGGTATCTCGGGAAAGCGTAGTAAGCAGCACTTCCCACTGGCGATCTGGCGCTTGACCGGCTGATGAAATTTCTTCCAGTAAGCGCAAAATCCCCGCATATTCAGGCGTGTCGCCGTAAACGAAGTTCTCCAGCACCCGTAGACCATCGCGTCCGGCAATGGTTAAACAGGTGGAAGGCAGCCCGTCGCGCCCCGCTCGGCCAATTTCCTGGCTGTAGTTCTCAATCGATTTAGGCAGATCAACGTGCACAACGTTACGGATATTGCCTTTATCAATGCCCATGCCAAAGGCAATGGTCGCCACAATGCAGGGCGATTTGCCGCTCATAAACTGGCGCTGAATCTCGTCGCGGCGGGCTGAATCCAGCCCCGCGTGGTACGCCTGGGCGGCAATTCCCTGGGCCGCCAGCGCACTTGCCACCTGCTCAGCAGTTTGCTGCAAAGTAACGTAAATAATCGTCGGGGCTTCGTTGCCAGGCGGCATTTGTGGTTTAAGCCAGTCAATCAACTGCTGCTGGCGATTTTCCATTGCGGGCGCTACCAGCAGTTCCAAATTGGGGCGGTAAAAACCGGTGGTAACGACATTTTCCGGCGCAATGGCAAACTTCTCGCGCATATCAGCGATAACGGCGAGCGTGGCCGTGGCTGTCAGCAGCAACACCTGGGGAATAGCGAAATCGCGCTGATAGTCGGGTAGTTTGAGGTAATCGGGGCGGAAGTTATGTCCCCATTCCGAGAGACAGTGTGCTTCATCAACTACCAGCAGCGATATTTGTACTTGGTGTAGAAAGTGCCGAAAACGCTCGTTCTTCAGCCGCTCCACCGACACCATGAGGATTTTTAGCTCACCGCTTTTGGCCCGCTCCATCACATCACGGCTCGTATCACGGTCTTGGGTCGAATCAATACTGGCCGCTGGAACACCATGGCGCGCCAAAAAAGCAAGTTGATCCTGCATCAGCGCCAGTAGCGGCGAGACCACTAACGTTAGGTGAGGAAGATGCAGTGCAGGCAGCTGATAACAGAGCGACTTTCCCGCGCCGGTAGCAAATATCGCCGCGCTAGAATGCCCGGCTAATACTCTGGACACCACCGCTTGTTGGCCGCCGCGAAATTCATCGAATCCAAATACTGCCTTCAGCGTTTGCTGCGGTGATAGCGAGGTCATAGCCGTTCCTTGGAAAGTCATCAATACGAAAGGGCTAAGCTAACGCGTTCACATCGTTTTCACCAATGCGTCATTTTCACCCGTTGGTCGCTTTTTCAATTAACGGCACCATTAAGTGCAGGGCTGCGGCTTTTCGTTCTGGCTGGGAAGCGCCAGCGCCTGCCAGGCATCAAAGGTGGTAAAAAACACCTGCCCCGTTAGCTCGCGGTAAAGCGCGGTGTTCGTTAAACGGTCCATCACAGGCCCTTTCACTTCAGCCAAATGCAGCGCTGCGCCCGCATCTTTTAGCCGCCCGTTGATGGCTTCTAAGCTTTCAAGAGCAGATGCATCAATCACATTCACCGCTTGGCAGGTGAGGACAATATGCTTTAACGAAGGCGAACGAGCAGCTAGCGCCATCACGGTATCTTCTAGGTAGCGAGCGTTAGCAAAGTAAAGGCTTTCATCAATGCGCAGCATGGCAACGTGCTCATCAGTTTCAACCTCATGGCGCTTCACATTACGGAAATGTTCGGTGCCCGGCACACGCCCCACCACCGCACTGTGAGGCTGGCTGGTACGATAAAGGTGCAGCCCCAGCGAGAGCACCACGCCGCTGATAATGCCAACTTCTACGCTGTGTAGCAGGGTCAGCAGCAAGGTCGCCACCATCGCCACGCCGTCGCTGCGGGAGTATTGCCAAGTACGCTTTACTGCAGGCAGGTCAATCAGCGTTCCTACGGCCACAATAATCGTCGCGGCCAGCGTTGCTGTGGGTAGAAATGCCAGTAGATCAGTGAGCAACAACGTGGCAAGCACGATACCTAAAGCGGTAAATGCGCCAGCCAACGGCGTTGCCGCGCCCGCTTCAAAATTGACGACCGAGCGTGAAAAGCCACCTGAAACCGGTGACCCACCACTGACGCCAGCCCCCAAGTTGGCCATTCCTAAAGCAATTAGCTCTTGGTTAGGGTCGATACGCTGACGGCGCTTAGCGGCCAGCGTTTGTGCCACGGAGACTGACTCCACAAAGCCTACTAAGCTTATTAGTAACGCCGCAGGCAGCAGGCCAAGCCACAACGACTGGTCTAGGCTAGGCAGCGCAATGGCGGGCAAGCCACTAGGCACAAAGCCGACCAAATCTACACCGCGCTGATCTAAATTAAGCTGCCGGGCCAGTAGCGTGGTGACAACCACTGCCGAAATCGGTGCGGCTTTAACCATTAAGCCAGCAACGCTAGCCGAGATACCCATGGCCGTCATCCAGGTGTTCAAGCGTTTGCGACACATTAGCAGATAACCCCATACCCCCAAGCCAATCATCAATGTAATGAGGTTAACCTGCTGCCACTGACTAAGCAGTGCACTCAGCAGGTCAAAAACATTATGCCCAGCCGCCTCAACGCCCAGAATATGTTTGAGCTGACTAATAGCGATCAAAATCCCCGAGGCAGTGATAAATCCTGAAATCACTGGATGACTTAAAAAATTAACCAAGAAACCCAACCGCAGAACGCCCATGGCAATCAATATCAACCCTGAAAGCGCCGCCAACACAAGAGCAGCGCCAATGTATTCAGGGCTGCCGGGGGTAGCAAAGCTGCTTAACGCAGAGGCTGTCATTAGCGCTGCTACGGCTACCGGCCCCACTGCCAAGCTGGCACTGGTACCAAAAATGGCATAAAGCACCAGCGGTAGCATGCTGGCATACAGCCCCATCTCTGGCGGCAGCCCCGCCAGTAAGGCATAGGCCAGCGCCTGGGGCACCAGCATTAGCGTCACAATGACTGCCGCCAGCGCATCCCGTGAGAATAGCGCGCGGTTATAGCTTTTCAGCCACCCCACTAGCGGCACCCAACGCTCAATCATCATTCGGACTACTCGCTATCACAGTGAAACTAGACACGTTACATCACAGCTCATTTCGTCTGCGGCCATCAATAGCGACGCAATAGTGACGGTTATGCGCTTTGATTTTCGAGCCCCTGGCGGTGCTCTTCCAAATCGAAACCGGCTGCTTTCGCGGCGCAAAACAGTTCCGCCAAATCGCACTTTTCAGTGTGACGCTTGGCGTAGGCCCAAAGGTGGGTAGCGCGCTTACCTGACCGGCAAAACGCCAATATTGGCCGGGGTAACTGCTGCAATGCTTCAGCAAAAGCAGCCACATCCGCTTGGCTATACTCGCCAGGCGTCACTGGAATGTGCACCCAATGAAGTCCCATTTCTTCTGCTTTACGGCGGTACGCGCTTTCACCTGGAAACTCGGTGCTTTCGCCGGGTTTGCAGTTGCATATCACCGTGTTAAAGCCCTGTGCTTTTACGTGCTCAAGCTCCTCAACTGTAAGCTGTGAGGTGATCTCGACGCCCTTTTCTAACGGCTGTGTTTGCATGCTTTTCTCCTAGCATAAGCCAGTCATCTACATGTTATAAGCATAGCTTATTTAGGAATATAAACAATAGCGCACTAAAAAAACACCCGAGCCTTGAGCAAAAAAAGGCCCGAATGGTGCATAAAGAGTGAAGGAAAAAGCGGGGTGAAGAGGAAAACGTAATGCTACTGAGCGCTGTCGCCACTAGGACAGACTT
>SKHS01000286.1 GCA_007116835.1 Halomonas sp. | reverse complement strand
GTTCGGGGAAACCGGTGCGATAAAGCAGTCGCTGAAAAGCTCAGAGCTCGTTTATATCCCGCAAACGGCGATGACTCACCTCACGTCTCCGCGCGCCGTTCTTTTCGATAGTGAACAGCGCCAATGGCGGGCGACTGCCGACACAGGCACGCTCAACACTGAGACTCAAGCGCTAACATTAGCTGGCTCTGCACAGTTGCTAGCCCCCGACGAGGGCTGGCAGCTTGATAGCGAATTATTACGCTATGATGGTATGACACGTCATGCCTGGAGCGAGGCGCCTGCCGTGCTGCAGCAGCCTCCTCAGCGCATGGAGGCATCACGCATGGATGTATGGCTGGATGATAGCCAGGTCCGCTTAACTAACAACGTGCGCGGCGTTCATCCGCCTGCCACTCGCTCCCCTTAGGAGACGCGATGAATGCATTATTTCGCAATACTCTGTTTGCTTTAACGATTCCGCTCTCTGCAGTGGCCTTCGCAGCACCCGCATTGGCACAGAGCCAAGCCCCGGTTGAAGTAGAAGCGGATCAGCTAGACCTGGATCAACGGGCAGGCACAGCCGTGTACTCAGGCAACGTCGATATTCGCCAGGGCAACATGCACCTTCGCGGCGAACGCGTTGAGATTCAGCGCAACGATGCAGGTGAGCTATCGCGCGCTATTGCAACCGGCGAACGTGCCTACTTGCGCAACCAACTAGATGGCCAGACAACCCCCATGGAAGGCTGGGCAAGAAGCATTATTTATCACGTTGCGGAACGCCGCGTAGAACTCATTGATCAAGCCGAGCTTACCCAGCAAGGAGACCGCTTTCAGGGTGGCCGCTTGGAGTACTTTATTGACCGAGAAGTGGTTCAGGCACGCTCTGACGTGAGTGGTAGTGAGCCTCAGCGTATTCGGATGACTCTGCAGCCGGAACAGTAGGGAGCGACGCTCAGTGACAACACCTCAACCCTCCGACACCGTAGCGCCAGCCAAGTTAAAAACCCTGTATGCCCACCACTTAGCCAAAAGCTACAAGCGCCGCCGAGTGGTCAAGGATATCAATCTAGAAATCACCCAAGGAAGTGTCGTTGGCCTACTGGGACCTAATGGCGCTGGCAAAACAACCTCGTTTTATATGATTGTTGGCCTAGTAAAATCTGACGCTGGAAACGTCGGCATTGATGACGTTGACCTCACCCGCGCACCCATGCACGAACGCGCCATTGCGGGCATTGGCTATTTACCCCAGGAAGCATCAATTTTTCGCAAGCTTTCCGTTGCCGACAACATTATGGCGATACTGGAAACGCGTAAAGGGTTAGACCGCAGCGCCCGTGAGCAACGTCTTGAATCACTGCTGGAAGATTTCCACATCACCCATATTCGAGACAACCTAGGCATGAGCCTCTCTGGCGGAGAGCGCAGGCGCGTCGAAATCGCCCGCTCACTGGCAACAGAGCCTGCCTTCATACTGCTGGATGAGCCCTTTGCAGGCGTTGACCCCATTTCAGTCGGCGATATCAAAACGATTATTCGCGCCCTTAAAAAACGCCATATCGGTGTACTCATCACCGACCATAACGTACGTGAAACGTTGGATATTTGCGATATTGCTTATATCGTTGGCGACGGTCACATCATTGCCAGCGGCAAACCTCAGGAAATTCTTAATAATCAAAAAGTCAGAGACGTATACTTAGGCGCCGATTTCCGCCTGTAAACAGGCACCTGCCAAAAAAATAGTACGAATGGCATGCTTATTGCACTTGCACCAAGCCATAACTCGCACTAGGGTGAAGCTTTCTGATTAACACGTGGTTCTCAGATGGTCATGAAAGCTTCTCTTCAATTGCGTATCGGTACACAGCTGACCATGACGCCTCAGCTGCAGCAAGCCATTGCCTTGCTACAGCTATCGACGCTGGACCTCCGTCAAGAAATTCAGCAAGCGCTTGATGCCAATCCCATGCTCGAACAAGAGGATGAGTTTGGCGAACAGGCCGTCAGCGAACCACAGGAAGCCGAGTGGTCTGAGAGCATCCCCAGTGAACTCTCTGTAGACAGTGATTGGTCTGACACCTACCAAGACACCGCCCACCAAGACAACGCTTACCAAGAGCTAGGAAGCTATAGCGGCAGCAGTGAAGGCCCCGACTTCGAACGCCAAGCGGCAGGCCAGAGCCTACACGGCCATCTGCTATGGCAACTTGCCATGACCGACTTCACGCCTCGTGATCACGCTATTGCCGAAAGCCTCATCGATGCACTGGATGCCAATGGCTATCTCACCCAGCCGCTCAATGACATCCGCGAAGGACTGAAAGCCCAGGGGCATGAAGGGCTGAGCCCGCGTGAAGTGGAAAACACACTGCTGCGTCTGCAACAGTTTGAACCCACCGGTGTTTTTGCCCGCGACCTGCGCGAATGCTTAATGCTCCAGCTGGCCGCTTTACCAGAAGAGACCCCGCTGCTAATGCCAGCCAAACGGCTGGTTCGTCAATTTCTTGAAGCGCTCGGTAAAGATGATATACGTTTGTTAAAGCGACGCTTAAGCCTAAGTGACGAGCAGCTCGATGACGTTATCCGCTTAATTCGCAGCCTTGACCCGCGCCCAGGCAGCGCCTTTGGCGACACAGATGACAGCTACATAACGCCAGACTTAGTAGTACGACACGACCATGAAGGTTGGCACCTAGAGCTCAACCCTGAAGCGCTTCCCCGATTGCGAATACAGCCTGACTACGCCAGCCTGATTAAGCGTGCCGACAAAAGCCAGGATAACCAATTTTTAAAAGAGCATCTTCAGGAAGCACGCTGGCTAATCAAGAGCTTGTCGAGCCGCAACGACACCCTGCTGCGCGTTGGTCGAGAGATTATTGCGCGTCAAATCGGCTTTCTAGAGCACGGCGAAGAAGCCATGAAGCCATTGATTCTCGCCGACATCGCCGACGCCGTAGAAATGCACGAATCAACCATTTCTCGGGTGACCACGCAAAAGTATATTCATACCCCGCGCGGTGTATTTGAACTGAAATATTTCTTTTCCAGTCACGTTACTGGACAAGACGGTGGCGATAGCCACTCAAGCACTGCTATTCGTGCGCGAATCAAGAAGTTGGTGCAAGATGAGCCACCCGGCAAGCCGTTATCAGACAGCCGCCTGGTGGCACTTTTAGAAGAAGGCGGTATCAGCGTTGCACGTCGCACGGTCGCCAAATATCGTGAGTCGATGGGTATTCCCTCTTCAAGCGAGCGGCGCCGTTTGCGTTAGTAAAACAGCGGTTGTGACACAAACTCGGTTTAAGGGCTTTGCAATAGCCCAAAAAGGGTTACAATCGAAATACAGTCCGATGGATAAGGAGCACGTCAATGCAAGTTAATATCACTGGTCATCACGTAGAACTGACTGACGCCTTGCGTGACTACGTCAATGAGAAGCTAGAGCGCGTTGAGCGCCATTACGACAACATTACCACCGTACAAGTCACCTTATCTGTTGAGAAGGAGCGCCAGCAGGCTGCCTGCACGCTGCATGCTGCAGGGGCTGACCTTCATGCGGAAGCATTAGACAATGACATGTATGCCGCGATTGATGCATTAGCAGACAAAATCGATCGTCAACTCGTCAAACATAAGGAAAAAGCACAAGCCCGCGCCCAAGGCGCAGGCGTGCGTTAAATCAATGACGTTGGAAACCATCCTCCCCCCGGAACGTGTTCTATATGACGTCCCCGGGGGCAGCAAAAAACGGGTGCTGGAGTTTTTCAGCACCTTTATTGCACAAAACACACCCAGCCTTGATAGCCAGGAAGTCTTCAGCCGATTGATCGGTCGTGAACGTCTAGGCAGTACAGGGATAGGCAATGGGGTCGCTATTCCTCACGCACGAAGTCCTCACTGTAGCTCACCTATCGCTGGCTTTTTAAAACTTGCGGAGCCGGTCGATTTTGATGCTATTGATGGCGACCCTGTTGACCTCGTCTTTGTCTTACTTGTGCCTGAAGAGGCGGATGACACCCACCTTGCACTGCTTGGGCAAGTGGCATCTATCATGAACAATGTCGACACGCGCCAGCAGCTCCGAAAGGCAGCCAGCCAGCGGGAGTTGCTCGATTTTTTAACGTCAAAAATCCGTGAGCAGCTTACTTCGCCGTCACAGTAGCCGCTTCACTGTTGTCACGACTCGCTATTCTTTAGCTCAACTTAATTTTTATTGGCAAGCCCAGAGAATTTCTATGCAACTGGTGATCATTAGCGGCCGCTCAGGGTCCGGTAAATCTATCGCCTTACAAGCGTTAGAAGATCTTGGATACTATGCCATCGACAATCTGCCCGCTATGTTACTGGGCTCACTGATCGACGAATTACGCGAGCAAGGGGATCGCACCCAGCTCGCGGTCAGTATCGATGCCCGCAACTTACCAACGGCGCTTAAACAGCTACCGGCATTTCTTGAAGCGCTTCGTCAGCGGGAAATTCGCCTTCAGGTGATTTATCTTACCACTGACGCCCGCACGCTTTTAGAGCGTTATTCGGCCACCCGGCGACGCCACCCGCTCACCCGGGACAGCGATATGACGTTAGAAGAAGCAATCAATAAGGAAGAAGAAACGCTACTCGATATCCGC